>JBLHGH010000118.1:0-6609 GCA_047615425.1 Candidatus Latescibacterota bacterium | reverse complement strand
GAGCCCAGTCTTTTTAGCAACATGCTCCGCGATTTCAAAGGCATTATAGCCTTCATTGACCACTTGAAAGCTCTGTATCATGGTAACGAAGTTTTGCAACTTCGTTTTTGTTCCACTGTTTATTTTTAAATCCACCTTGTCCAATACCTGCATTACTTCAAACATGGATCTGTTGTAATGATTTGCAGCGACAATAATTTTTTCGATGGTTGTTTGTCCAATGCCACGGGCAGGATAATTCACAACACGTTTTAATGCTTCCTCATCCTTCGGATTTAAAATAAGGCGCAGATAGGCAATAACATCCTTTATTTCCTTGCGTTGATAAAAACTTAATCCTCCATAAATACGATACGGAATGTCTTTCTTTCGCAAGGCATCCTCCATCGCTCTGGATTGTGCGTTGGTTCGATATAAAATAGCAAAATCACCATTTTGAAGTTGATGATTCATCTTGTTTTCGAAAATACTACTCGCCACAAAACGGCCTTCATCACCATCCGTCATGGTTCTATTCACAAGGATTTTAGTGCCTTCGTCATTTGCAGTCCAAACTACTTTCTCTAAGCGTGTTTTGTTTTTTTCAATGATACTATTGGCTGCTTGGACAATATTTTTTGTAGAACGATAATTCTGCTCAAGCCTATAGGTCATCACATCATCATAATCCTTCTGAAAATTCAAAATATTATTGATGTTCGCACCACGGAAACCATAAATACTCTGTGCATCATCACCTACTACGCAAATATTCTGAAACTTATCACTTAGAGCCTTGATGATAAGATACTGACTGTGGTTTGTATCCTGATACTCATCTACCAATATATACCGAAACTTATTCTGATATTTTGCAAGTACCTCTGGGAATTTGGTGAGCAGCTCATTTGTTTTTAGCAGTAAATCATCAAAATCCATTGCGCCTGCTTTGAAGCATTTATCAACATAACTTTTATAAATATCGCCTAAACGTGGAATCTTTGCCATGGCATCTGCCTCCATACGCTCAGGGTCATTAAAATAGGCTGTGACCGTTATTAAGCTATTTTTATAGGAAGAAATTTTGGAGTATACCTGCTTGTATTTATAAATATCTTTATCGAGATGCTGTTCTTTAATCACTGCTCGAATAACACTTTGTGAATCTTGGGTGTCATAGATTGTAAAGTTACTCGGATAGCCAAGCCTATGGGCTTCAAACCTTAGAATTTTAGCAAAAACACTATGAAAAGTACCCATCCAAAGGTTTTTAGACTCACCGCTCCCAACAATCTGAGCGATACGTTTCTTCATTTCCCGGGCGGCCTTATTGGTAAAAGTAAGTGCTAGAATATTGAACGGATCAACTCCTTTGGACATCAAATACGCTATCCGAAATGTAAGTACACGTGTTTTCCCGGAGCCCGCTCCTGCGATAACAATCATTGCACCGTCCTTCTGTAAGACAGGAGCAAGCTGAGCATCGTTAAGCTGTTCTAAATAGTTTTGCAAGTTATTTTTCTTCTGAAGATTTCTGAAGTCGAAAAATAATGAAATTCAATCGAACTGTAAGGCAGAGCGTCTAGAATTTATAAACAAAACGATAGGTTTTAGTTTTACAGAAAAACCGCTATCTTTAACTTTCTCAAAACCACACGAACCACTTCAGATCTTTTGAATGAAATCATTTTTACCCCTTCTGCTTTGTTCCTTATTACTAAGCTCATCTGTTTTCGCCCAAAAAAATCGCGTTGAGGAACTTATAATTTCAAATTATGGAAAAACCTTTCAAGTGGAAAACATAGCTATTAAAACCGATGTTTCAGCAGCATATAAAGTAATCTTTGATGATGCGCAATCTTCAAAAGATAAAAACATCATAAACAAATACATTTATTAAATTTTAATACAACTCCCTATGAAACTAATATCATTCTTAATGCTTAGTCTTATGCTCGTTCCTGTATGTTACGGACAAATGGACAAGTCACTTGCAAAGGACATTGACAATATTGAATCTAAAGTAATTGATTGGCGTCATCACTTTCATGAAAACCCAGAACTGTCCAATAGAGAATTTAACACTGCAAAGAAGATCGCGGAGCACTTAGAGTCATTAGGAATGGATGTGCAAACTGGCGTAGCGATAACTGGAGTTGTGGCAATACTAAAAGGAGATAATCCTGGAAAAGTAGTTGCTCTCCGTGCAGATATTGACGCGCTACCTGTAACAGAACGCAACAGCTTATCTTTTAAAAGTAATGTGACGGCTGATTTTCTAGGACAAGAAACAGGGGTTATGCATGCTTGCGGACATGATACACATACCGCAATTCTTATGGGCGTTGCAGAAGTTTTAAGCAAGCATAAAGACAAAATTAATGGCACTGTAAAGTTCATTTTTCAGCCAGCAGAAGAAGGACCACCTCCAGGAGAAGAAGGCGGTGCTAAGCTTATGGTTAAGGAAGGTGTTTTGACTAACCCTGACGTAGATGCTATCTTCGGGTTGCATATAAATTCTAGCACGCCCGTTGGAACTATTAAATATAAACCAGGCGGAACTATGGCAGCTGTTGAGCGTTTTGTAGTAGACGTACAAGGAAAGCAAACTCATGGCTCTGCTCCTTGGGGTGGGGTGGATCCAATTTATATTTCGGCAAAAATCATTGACGGCTTCCAAAGTATTATTAGTAGAGAATCGAATATCACCAAAGAACCTGCTATCATTACTGTTGGAAAAATTACTAGTGGTGTGCGATTTAATATCATCCCTGAAAGTGCCGAAATGATTGGGACAGTGCGGACATTGGATTCAGAAATGAGAATACATATTATAAGGAGAATGACTGAAATGGCAGCTGATATAGCGAAAGCCTACGGAGGAACGGCAACAATCGAGTGGCAAAATAATACGGTAGTAACTTTTAATGATCTGGAACTTACAGCGAACATGCTTCCAACGCTGCAAGGCGTTGCTGGCGTAGAGCAAGTACAATTAATGAAGGCAACAACTGGCGGTGAGGATTTCTCTTTCTATCAAGAAAAGGTGCCTGGATTCTATTACTTCCTAGGCGGAATGACTCCTGGAAACACAAACGCCTATCCACATCACACACCCGATTTTCAGATTGACGACAGTAGTATGAAGTTAGGAGTTCAGACCTTGACACAGCTCTCACTAGACTACCTCAACATGAAATAATATTCAAAATAAACAAACCTAAAACCATTATATTATGCATAAGGCGACTTACTTTTCCCTACTCTTCATCATTGCTGGAATGGCGACTAGTTTTTCACAAGCGAAGCTAGATCAAGACATTAAAGATATTGAATCTAAGATGATTGAATGGCGCCGTGAATTCCATCAAAATCCAGAACTATCAAATCGAGAGTTTAAAACGGCTGAAAAAATTGCTGCACATTTGAAATCCCTTGGCTTGAAAGTTCAGACTAATGTTGCTAAAACTGGTGTAGTGGCTATTTTAGAAGGAACGAAACCGGGCAAAGTACTTGCACTTAGGGCCGACATTGATGCGCTCCCAGTTCCGGAAAGAGCAGATTTACCTTTCAAATCTACAGTCAAAACAACCTTTAGAGGTGTTGAGACAGGAGTTATGCACGCTTGTGGTCATGATACCCATATTGCTATTTTAATGGCCACAGCCGAAGTCCTAACAGCTAATAACGACTTTGCAGGCACCGTTAAATTCATCTTTCAACCGGCTGAGGAAGGCGCTCCTCCGGGAGAAGAAGGCGGAGCTGAGCTTATGATTAAAGAAAATGTTTTAAAGAATCCAGATGTAGATGCCATTTTCGGCTTACACATCGGGTCCGGACAGCCCATCAATACAATTGCCTATAAGCCAGGGGGGATCATGGCTGCATCGCAGAGTTTTGAAATCACTGTAAAAGGTAAGCAAACACACGGCTCCATGCCTTGGGGTGGTGTGGACCCCATAATGGCTTCAGTAAAAATCATTGATGGATTACAGACACTAATTTCGAGAGAGGCACCACTTACGCATGAGGCAGCCGTACTTTCAATTGGAAAAATCACAAGTGGCGTACGAAGCAATATTATTCCTGAGGAAGCCCAGATTGTTGGAACCTTGCGTACGCTTGATAAGAATATGCAAAAGCAACTTAATAAGCGTATGGAAGAAATGGTTCCTGCCATTGCCGCGGCATACAGAGCTGAAGCAACTATTGATATTGCGAGAGGGTATCCCATTACCTATAATGACCCGGCTTTAACAGCACAAATGCTTCCTAGTTTTAAAAAGGCTGCGGGTGATGACAACGTAATGGAAATAAAAGCCATTACAGGTGCTGAGGATTTTTCGTTTTTTGCTGAAAAAGTTCCTGGTCTTTACTTCTTTTTGGGTGGAATGACTCATGGAAATGAAACGCCTTTCCCGCATCACACTCCAGATTTTTATATTGATGAAGGCGGTTTGCTTTTAGGAGTTCAGACATTCGTTCAATTGACGAATGATTATTTAGGAAACTAAAACTATTTCTAGCACCGTATTATGGATTCAATCCTTGTATTTTTAGGCAACATACCTTGCATGGTAATTTAGATCTTTCAGAAAAGAATTTATCTAAATTACGCATGCAGCAGGACATAAATACCCTTGTCAGTTTTCAATGAAAGACACTGAAGTGAATATGGATGTCCACAACTCCAATATAATGACGAAAGAGTTTCAATAGGCAAAACAAGGGCTTCATCCAACCAACGGATATTTGTACACCTGTCAAAAACACATTAAGTTTGTTTATATTTAAAGATATATATGGAAGAAATGACCCAAATACTCAGTTATGTTGCCTACCTCCTACCCGCAATTGTTGTTGGACTAGTAGCCTATTACTTTTTTAAAGGCCATACTGCCAACGAAGAAGGGCGTAGACGCTATCTCATACAAAAAGAAGCTCAGAATAAAATAATTCCAATGCGGTTACAAGCCTATGAGCGCGTTACTTTACTGTTAGAGCGCATTGACCCTAATAAACTCCTAATCCGCGTTAAACCCTATTCTAAGGAAGTAGATGAATACGAGAATCTCCTGATAAGAAACATTGAACAAGAATTTGAACACAACATTGCGCAGCAGATTTATCTAAGTCAAGAATGTTGGAATTTAATAAATGCCGCAAAGAATGCAACAATACATGTGATCCGCCAAGGCGCTATGCATGAAAAGGCAGGTGATGCCGACAAAATGCGTGAATGGCTGCTTCGGAGTTTCATGGAAGAAATAACACCATCACAAAAGGCATTAATGTATGTGCGAAAAGAGGTAAGTGAGCTTTACTAAGGTCTAAAGAGTCCGTTTCTTGTTGCGTATAACACCAAACCTATTCTATTTTTTACATTATTTTTTTTGCAAATCGAACTACGGTAGCCTTCGATAGTCTTCGGACTAAGAAACATTTTTTCAGCAATTTCTCTATAGGTCATTTCCCTACAAGCATGTTCTAAAAATTGAAGTTCACGCTCAGTAAGCTGAATTTGGGATTCTTTTTTGTGCAGCGATGCAATCAGGATCTGAGCAACTGTGTTGCTATGATAATAGCCCTTTTCTTAGATTAAAAAGCTAACAGTAAATTACTTATGACTGAAATGGAAATTAAAGCAGTAAGGACTGGGCTTTAGCGATTTTACACAACTGAAAAAAGAGGAAAAACACTTAGCGGCTAGGAGGTACTACCTGTATAGACAGAGGTATATAACTGCATCAAGTAAACAACAAGCATTTCAAGTTTGTTTTACTTCGTAATTATACTATTCAAATAATGCCGTTCCGCTTCCGTGAAGTTATCAAAATTAGTAAGTAATAAGCCTTTGTACTGCGGAATTTCAATTGCATTCTCTAATACTGTTCTGGCGTACTTTCTAAATCGCCAATTATGATGAATCACTGCGTTTACAAGGTTCTTTAATACCAGTTCATCAAATAAACCTAGCTCTTGAATATAACCAAAAGCCCGTTCTCTCACCTCGAAACTATATTCAGGGCTTGTATAACTCTTGAGCTCATTTTGAATATTTAATTTTTCAGACATTTTATAACCTGGTGTGACTAATGCCAATGTTAGCCATAATAATCGTATGTTTTTATCTTGAAATCCAACAACTTCCTCTAAGGCCTTCAAATACGTTGTTTGCTTTTTAGGAAAATGTATCCAAAGACTATAAAGCGCAGCTTCTTTGGTCACATAGGAAGGATCATCTAACAAACTTTCGAAATGGATTTGTAATTCATTCGGAATTGGCTGCAGCGATAATGCAATTGACTGACGCACATACATATTTTCGCTTTCAAATGCCTTTTTATAAATTTCCAAAGTTTCAGAAATTGATTCATTCGCTAATTGATAAACAATTTCTTGCCCGATAAAATCATTGCTAAAATTTTCTATAGACCCCATAAAGACTTCTTTCTTTTCCACAATTGGCTTAAGATTCAACTGCTTAACGGCAAAGTACTTCTGCACAAATTCACTTTTCATCAATGACTTAAATGCCTGTGTTTCCTGAAATGCACTCTGATCGAGCCAATCCGCTTCCCAATCCGTAATATCAACCGCTGTAGCGGCTTTCACTTCAGAAATAAAATC
>JBLHGH010000117.1:0-6631 GCA_047615425.1 Candidatus Latescibacterota bacterium | reverse complement strand
GAAAGGAATCCTAATTGAGATTGTAGTCCACAAAAGTCATCGTTAGTTGCCAATTCAACAGCACCACACATATCATAAACAGTCAATCTAGAATCATAGCTTGTTCCGCCATCACAAAGTGAGAAAGTAACAAATTCTTGAGCTCCAGTTCCTGTATAAGAATACCAAACATCTGGTGCACCGTTAAATCCACCTGTATCTGTGTTTGTAGTAGTATCTCCAGTTACAACATCGCCACAAGCCATTGGAGTAGCTCCAGCACAAGTATCGTCTGTTAATAGAGTGAATTGCTCTAAATTATCCCAGTAGTATGTCTGATTTGCACCATCAACCATATTGAAGTTCATGAAAATAGTTACTGATTCATACGCTAATGGTCCTTCAGAACTAAAATCAAATACAACTTCTTCCCAAGCACCGTTCGTGGTTAATACAGCCTGACGCTCAATTGGAGGATTTGGCCCACCTTCTAGTTTCAACAAAACAGGCATGCCTGCTAGTGGAGACCAAACGTCCATTCTAAAGTACTTGTCAGTAATAATATCGTAAGTAACAGGGATATTAACCCCTGCAAATGCCGCTCCACCTGGAATAGTATTTTCAGCAACATTAGCTGAAGCGTTTACTCCGGTTGCGTCTGGGTTTGCAATTACTTGCGTAGCAGATCCGTTAAAATCTCCAAATGTTGGAAGGAATCCTTCAAAAGTAAAAGGAAGAGAAGCCACTGGTGTGAATTGCTCTAAATTATCCCAGTAATATGTTTGGTCTGCGCCATCAACAACGTTGAAGTTCATAAAAACAGTTACTGATTCATACGCTAATGGTCCTTCAGAACTAAAATCGAATAAAATTTCTTCCCAAGCACCGGTTGTGGTTAATACCGCTTGACGCTCGATTGGAGGATTTGGACCACCTTCTAATTTCAACAAAACAGGCGTACCTGCTAGTGGAGACCAAACATCCATTCTAAAGTACTTGTCAGTAATAATATCATAGGTAACAGGAATATTAACCCCTGCAAATGCCGCTCCACCTGGAATAGTATTCTCAGCAACATTAGCTGAAGTGTTTACTCCGGTTGCATCTGGATTTGCAATAACCTGAGTTAATGACCCATTAAAGTCACCAAATACTGGTGCAACCCCTTCAAAATCTAAAGGAAGCATTGTAACAACAGGAACAGATGAACTAAAACTGATATTATCAAAGTATACCACATTGTCCATGGTTCTACTATCAAAGTCAGGAAAAACAACAATCTGATCTATATCTGTTGACGATGGTGCTCCAATAATACCTGAAAAATCGAATGTTAACTCTTCCCATTGATTAACAAGCGTATTTGGAACAAGAATTTCACCTGTAGACGCTCCTGAAAGCGTAGCAAATTTGATCCCTACATTGCTAATTACTGGTTTCCACACCATAATTTTAACAATAGCGTTGGAAGCATCTAATGTAAATGTTCCTATATCAGCTCCATGCAAAGATTCAACACCTGCCCATGGATTTCCTGCTTGCAGCGCAGTAAACTCAGCTACTGTAGCTGATGTATTTGCACCGGTTGGATCAGGATTAGCAATGATATTTAAAGGTGGATTTGAAGCGTTTTCAAAAACAGTCCAAGTCCAAGTAGCACCATTTCCTCCAACCTCAAAATCGATTGGCACAAATGGAGCCGAAGGACCACTTGTTTGAATTAAGTTATCCCAATAGTATGTTTGGCTTGCACCATCAATCACATTAAAGTTCATGAAAATCGTTACTGATTCATATGCCAAAGCACCTTCAGCACTAAAATCAAATTCAATTGTCTCCCAAGCACCTGTTGTGGTTAATACCGCTTGACGCTCGATTGGCGGATTAGGACCACCTTCTAATTTTAATAAAACTGGTGTACCTGCTAATGGTGACCAGACATCCATATTAAAATACTTATTCGTAATAATATCATAGGTTACAGGAATATTTACACCTGCGAAAGCTACTCCACCTGGAATAGTATTTTCAGCAACATTTGCTGACATATTTACACCAGACACATCTGGATTAGCAATCACTTGAGTGAAAGACCCATTAAAATCACCAAATGTTGGAAGCGTGCCTTCAAATGTAAAAGGAAGTCCTGCCACTGGGCCATATTGTTCTAAATTATCCCAGTAATAGATTTGAGTTGCAGGATCAATTACATTGAAATTCATAAACAAAGTCACCGAGGTATACGTTAGCGCTCCTTCCGTACTAAAGTCGAATACAATTTCTTCCCAAGCGCCTGTTGTGGTTAGTGTCGCTTGACGTTCGATTGGAGGATTACCTCCACCTTCTAACTTCAACAAAACAGGCGTACCTGCTAATGGAGACCAAACATCCATTCTAAAAAACTTATCTATCGTAATATCTATAGCTACAGGAATATTAACCCCTGCAAATGCCACCCCACCTGGAATAGTATTTTCAGCAACATTTGCTGAAGTATTCACTCCGGTTACGTCTGGGTTTGCAATTACTTGCGTGAAAGAACCATTAAAATCAGCAAATGCTGGTGCAATGCCTTCAAAATCAAAAGGAAGATTCATTGGCGCTGGCAATGCTTCGAATGTAATATTATCAAAGTAAATTACATTGTCCATTGCGCGAGCATCAAAATCAGGAAAAACAACAATCTGATCAATGTCAGTAGATGTTGGTTCTCCAATTTTGCTTGAAAAATCAAAGATCAATTCTTCCCATTGGTTTGTCAATGTATTAGCCACTAGTATTTCACCTGTTGAAGCACCTGATGCCGTAGAAAATTTGATACCAACATTACTAACAACAGGTTTCCAAACCCAAATTTTAAGAAGCGCATTGGTAGCATCCAATGTAAATGTTCCTATATCAGCTCCATGCAAAGACTCAACACCGGCCCATGGATTTCCTGCTTGCAAAGCTGTAAATTCAGCAACAGTAGCTGTAGTATTTACACCCGTTGGATCTGGGTTAGCAATAACATTTAGCGGGGGATTAGTATTATTTTCAAATACAGTCCACGTCCACGAGGCGCCATTTCCACCAGCCTCAAAGTCAATAGGCGCATTCTGTGCAAAGCCTACCGCTGTAAATAACATTAGTAAAAGGTACGTAATTGTTTTCATAATATAATTGTTTAATTTTTAATTAATTTAAAGGTCTGATTCGCAGTTTGACTACGAACCTTGGCAAAGTAAATTCCGGAAGGCAAGCCTTCCATGTTCAAACTATAAGTTGTTTCCATTGGCGTAACTAAGTGAAGTTGCTGCCCGTGTATGTTGTAGATAGTAATTTCTGAAATAGCCTCAGAAGCGTTTAGATTAAGTACATTTTTAACCGGATTTGGCGCTACATTAATACTTGCTATGTTTATGTTGTTTACACCAAGCAATGGTGCATCGCTAAATATGATCCTGTCGAAATAGACAATGTTGTCTGATGATCTTGCATCAAAATCAGGAAATATGACTATTTGATCAATACCAGTAGAGCTTGGTTCGCCAATTTTGGCTGTAAAATCAAAGGTTAGCGCCTCCCATTGGTTTACTAATGTATTCGGAACTAAAAATTCTCCTGAAGAAGCTGAGGAAGGAGTTACAAACTTAATCCCAACATTACTAATAACCGATTTCCAAACCCAAATTGTTACAAAGGCATTATCCGCAGTTAAATTAAAAGTCCCTATATCACTTCCATGCATTGTCTCAACACCAGCAAAAGGAGCTCCTAACTCTAGGGCGGTAAACTTTGCAACTGTCGCAGATGTATTTGCACCAGTCATATCCGGATTTGAAATTATTTCTAAAGGAGGGTTCGTGTCATTTTCAAACACTGTCCATGTCCATAATTCTCCGAAACCACCAGTCTCAAAATCAACTGGATAATTTTGCGAATTACCTGATGTTGAAATCAAACATGCCATAAACAAAAAACTAAGTAGAACTCTTTGCATAGCTATAATTTTGAAATTTTTACGTAATTAATTATAAATTCCTTCGGAAAGATGCCGTCATGAAAGTTTTCATCAAGAATCATTTCAGACGTTTGTGAAAATCCCACTAGGGAAATCATTAAAAAGATGTATGTAAGGTTTTTTAGCATCTATTCAATCTCAAATGTTTTCATATTTTTTGCGGTAGAATCGCCACCAACATAGACTTCAAATTCGCCTGGCTCCATAATCCACTTTCCGTTATTGTCATAAAACCCGAGTTCATCATTCGTAAGTTCGAATTGAACTTTTCTTGATTCGCCTGCCTTTAAATCAACAAGCTCAAAACCTTTTAATTCGCGTACAGGTCGGGTAACACTTGCATACAGGTCTCTGATGTATAATTGAACTACTTCCTTGCCCGCTCGGCTTCCAGTATTAGAAACTTTTACGGATACAGTAACTTTTTGGTTATCTGAAAAGGAATTAACTACATCCACGTTTCCATAATTAAAACTGGTGTAACTCAAGCCATATCCGAATGGATACAAGGGGTCATTTGATTCATCGGAATAATGCGACCAGAAAACAATACCTGGTGCAGGGAGACTCGGTCTACCCGTATTCTTATAGTTATAGTATAATGGCACCTGGCCTACACTTCTTGGGAAGGTTACCGGTAACTTACCACTGGGGTTATAGTCTCCATAGAGTACTTCAGCAATGGCATTACCGCTCTGCGTGCCTAAATGCCATGCCTCCACAATGGCAGGAACATTTTCATCAGCCCAACAAAGCGATAAAGGTCTTCCATTACTTAACACTAATACTATATTTTTATTTACGGCATATACAGCCTCTAATAGTGCTTGCTGAACACCAGGTAAGTCTAGTGTCGTTCGACTTCTACCTTCACCACTCATTAGACCATGCTCGCCAAGCACCATAACAACAACATCTGCATTCTTTGCATTCTGAATTGCCTCAGCAAAACCTGAAGTATCGGTGGTATTAATTTTTAATTCAGTTACAAATTCGGTTTTTCCGATTGTCACTTTAGCTCCTTCAGAATAGGTCACCACATTATCTGGGTATTTATTCATCCCTTCTAATACAGAAACCGCAGTATTTTCATCAGCAGCTATTCTCCAACTACCTAAGGGACTCGTTTTATCTGAAGCTAAGGCTCCGATAATCGCTATTTTTTGACCACTTTTCTCGAGTGGTAGTAACGCATCAACGTTCTTTAGAAGCACAATAGACTTCCTAGCCATATCCAGCACTCCTTCGTGGTGTTTTTTGTTTCCAACAACTTCTTTCTCCCGAACTGCATCACAATACCTGTAAGGATCATCAAAAAGACCTAATTCAAATTTCACCTTAAGGATACGCGCAACAGCATCATCAAGTAATGCCTCATCCACTTCTTTCTCACGTACTAATTCTGCAAGCTCCTCAACATAGAGATAAGATTCCATGTCCATATCTGAACCAGCCTCAATAGCTAGTTTTGCCGCATGTTTTCCATCCTTAGCGTGTCCGTGAGCAATCATTTCTGTTATTGATCCCCAATCTGAAACAATAAATCCTTCAAAATCCCAACGCTCTTTTAGTAAGTCTCGTTGTAAAAACGAACTTCCTGTTGCAGGTACTCCATTCAATTCGTTGAATGAATTCATAAAGGTTTTAACACCCGCATTTTTCACAGCTTCAAAAGGTGGTAACACCACATTATAAAGTGTTGAATTCCCAATATCCACGGTATTATAGTCTCTACCTGATTCAGCAAACCCATAGGCTGCGAAATGCTTGGCGCAAGCCGCAATAGTATTAAATGAACTTAAATCAGTTCCTTGAAATCCGTGTACACGTGCCACGCCTATTTTACTCCCCAAATAAGGATCCTCACCAGCTCCTTCCATAACACGTCCCCATCGCGCATCTCTAGAAATATCAACCATTGGAGCAAATGTCCAGTTGATTCCAGAAGCAGCAGCCTCAGCAGCAGCAATCTCTGCAGAACGTTTGATGGCCTCTAAATCCCAACTCGCCGCTTCAGCAAGCGGAATAGGGCTAATTGTTTTATAACCATGAATAACGTCAAAACCAATAATTAAAGGAATCCCTAAGCGAGATTCTTCAACAGCAATTTTCTGAACAGCCAAAACATCTTTTACACCGCGTACGTTTAGCATAGAACCTACATAGCCTTTTTTAAGATGCTCATATTTCTTCGCGGCAGCGCCATCATTAGGTGTTGGTCCTGTAAAATCCCAGAAGCCATTATATTGGTTCATCTGACCAATTTTTTCTTCTAAAGTCATTATTGCCAATAGCGAATCAACCTTTTGATCAATAAGACTCATTGCTGGATTGTCTTTATTCACAGCAAGGTCATTAGGCATATCATTTACGCATGACAAAACCAGCCAAGTTGCAATTATGGCTATAAAAATTTTAGTAGATATGTTCATTATTGATAGACTCTTACATAATCAATCTCCATAGTTGATTGATCAAAATTAGGATCGATTGCCCCTCCTAAATCACCACCTATGGCTACATTCAGAATGAAAAAGAAATCTTTATTAAAAGGCACAGCCCCACTATTCCCGTATGTGAAAATGATAGCCCCGTCAACCGCAAATTGAATTAAGTTTTCAGTCCAGTTTACGCTCTACACGAAGAATT
>JBLHGH010000116.1:0-6664 GCA_047615425.1 Candidatus Latescibacterota bacterium | reverse complement strand
AAGTATAGCTATGCGTTCCTTCAAAATCCCCTTCGGCATCAGAGTACACAAAACTGCCAATTAACATACTTCCCACATGCAAGTCGCCAGTAAAGTTCACACTATTCGCGACAGGAGCCTGATTGATCGGCATGCAGTACATATTTTTCCACTGCGCTTCAACGCCGTCATAAAGTTGAATACAACGATTTGTTCCATCAATTAGATATATTACCATGCCGTCATCATTGGAAGTCACAGGAATAAGGCTACGTTGAATTAAATTTACCCGAGGCGGAATGAATCCACCATAGTTTAGATTGTCATTGGTACTCGAAACATCCAGCACTGAAGCTGGACTTGGTGAAGTTGTGTTAATCCCCACTTGCGCTTGGAAACTAAGTGTTAATCCAAGCAAGGTAATCGTAAGAAAGCTGCGCATTTGATTTGTATGAGACTGTGGAGGTCACGCTATACAAACCTACTAAATAATTACAAGTTCATGCCACTCATTCATGAATTACAGCCACTAAATAATTGATAACCTATACTATTCGTTAAAATACGCTGACTTATAGCTAATGCTTTATGCCTGTTCTGGGTGGTAGTTGTCGTCCCAATCTTTAACTTTAGGATCACCTAGTTTGTTCTGTGATTTAGCGACCATCATGGATACAGTTGCATCGCCAGTCACATTAACTACCGTTCTACACATGTCTAACGGCCTGTCTACCGCAAAAATTAATGCCAACCCTGCCTCTGGAATCCCAGCATATGCTAAAACACCAACGAGCATAACCATTCCTGCTCCAGGTACAGCAGCCGAACCTATGGAGGCCAAAGTTGCTGTAGCGATAATACCTAATTGTGTTCCAAACGATAAATCAATTCCGAACGCTTGTGCAATAAATACTGCAGCCACGGCCTGGTATAAGCTAGTTCCATCCATATTGATAGTAGCTCCGATTGGTAGGACAAAACTCGCTACCTCCTCTTCCACTCCTAAATGTTCGGTAACACGTTCCATAGTAACAGGCAGTGTAGCTGCGCTCGAGCTGGTCGAAAATGCCAGTAATTGCGCCGGACCAATACCGTTAAGGAATGTTTTGGGATTGTGTTTGGTAAATATCCATACCATGAGCAGATAAACTCCAACCATAATTAGGAGTCCACCTACAACAGAAATCGCATACATACCAAGTGCGGCAAACAAATCGGGACTAGGAGCTTCCACTACTAGGGCCGCCAATAGTGCAAAAACACCATAAGGCGCCGCAAGCATTATAAGATCCACCATCTTCAGGATTACTTCATTAACACCGTCAAAGAAGTCTTTTACGGATTTTGATTTCTCCTCGGGTATCAAAATCAGACCAACTCCGAAGAAAACAGCAAAAAATATCACTTGCAACATATTTCCGTTGCTAGAGGCAGACTTAAAAATATTATCAGGCACCAAGTCGATTAGGGCTTGCAAAGGACCGGCATCCTTTTGCATATCAGAAGCTTGTTTTTTCATTTCTGCATCTCCACCGTATGCCTCTACAAGCTCGGTACGTGTGTCTTCGCTAATGCTTTCACCTGGCCTAACAAGATTAACTACTATAAGTCCAATAGAAACGGCAAGCACCGTAGTCACTACATAGGTAATAATCGTTCGAAGCCCCATTTTGGAAAGGCTTGAAATGTCTTTTAAGTCGGTGATTCCTTTAATAAGCGCAGCTAGAATCAATGGAATAGCGATCAATTTTAAGGCATTGATAAAAATGGTTCCGAAAGGCTTAATCCAGTCGCCGATAAAATCGGCACCCCAATCAAAACGAGTCATCAATAGTGCGAAAAGCACTCCGACTACCATTCCTAATAATATTTGCCAGTGTAACGCTAGTTTTTTCATATTTTTCAGATTCTTTTATTTACGATGATTCGTTAGGTCTTATTTTTTTTACAATTTAGACAATTTATTCAGTAACCAGAAATCGGCTATAACTAAAGCCGCCATAGCTTCAACAATAGGAACCGCTCTGGGCACTACACATGGATCATGTCTTCCCTTGCCTTGCATTTCTACAACTTCTCCGTCACTATTTATAGTTTGTTGCTTCTGCATTATGGTAGCAACAGGCTTAAACGCCACATTAAAATAAATTGGCGCACCATTACTTATTCCTCCTTGAACTCCCCCACTATAGTTTGTCTTGGTTGATCCGTCTTCGTTGAATAAATCATTATGCTCACTTCCTTTCATTCGTGTTCCGGCAAAACCGCTTCCAAACTCAAAACCTTTCACGGCGTTGATTGATAGCATGGCCTTACCTAATTGTGCGTGCAGTTTGTCAAAAACTGGCTCTCCTAACCCAACTGGGACATTTTCAATTACACAACTAATAGTGCCTCCAACGGTATCACCATTTTTTTTAATCTCTTTTATAAAGGCTTCCATTTTTAACGCCATGTCAGCGTCTGCAGTGCGTACAGGATTTTTTTCTATTTCTGAAATATCCAGTTCCGCAAAGGGTTTGTCTAACGATAATGTACCAACACGCGACACATAGGCCGTGATTTTTATTTCTCTCAGAAGCTGTTTTGCAATAGCACCAGCCGCTACCCTACACGCCGTCTCACGTGCTGAAGAACGCCCGCCGCCGCGATAATCCCGTATGCCATACTTTTTGTCATAGGTAAAGTCAGCATGTGAAGGTCTGTATGTTTCTTTGATATGGGAATAATCTTGTGATTTCTGATTGGCGTTTGTTACAACAAAACCGATAGGAGTTCCCGTAGATTTGCCTTCAAAAATACCCGAAAGGAATTGAACAGTATCTGCTTCTTTTCTTTGGGTAACGATTGAAGATTGACCAGGCTTGCGTCTTTGCATTTCCTGTTCGATTGCTTTGAAATCTAATTCAAGCCCTGCTGGGCAGCCATCGATTATTCCTCCAATAGCTTCTCCATGAGATTCGCCAAAAGTAGTAAGCTTAAAAATTGTCCCGAAAGAATTGCCAGCCATAGATTGGTTTTCAACAAATGTAAATCTTAGAAGTCAATATTAAAAATGAAGAATCAATTAATATTATTTTGAACCTTTTAGACAGCAGTATTGAACTAGCGTTCTCAGTCGCGAATAAGAAAACCAATAGCTCATGGCAATTTTTAATTTGTATTTTTTCAATAACCGGCAATTACCGGAATGATCTAATGTAGTAATGATGTGTTGGTTGCTTTTTATCAAAACTAGCCTATAACAGTCTAGCATAAGAATAGTAGCTGTTTAAAACGGCACTGATTCTTAGTTAAACACAAACCTTCTATATAGTTAACTACCTTTGGTTTAGCGACGAACCCATTATTGTTTTCATATATTTTGGCTAATCCTTCTTTCTATTCAAATTTAATGATGTATTGATTCTTAGAATAGAGCCAATTGACTATCGTTAAAGCTCGTGCGACTATCGGTTTTTCAAATGCCGCACAAAGCATATTAACATCAGCATTTTCATGATGATTACCACTTCTGAGAGGATTTGACAATCAACAACTTGTCATTTGCGAAATATTCAATTTCCGTATAAGGATTTAACTATATTTGCGTTCAAATAAACCGAAAGATAAAACCCTATTAATAACACCTTTATGAAACTTATAAAAACAGTCTTAATAATATTTGCAGTTATCGCGATAGTTTCTTGTAAAACTGATGACAATACAGACGACTCCAGCGCTACTGACACTACTGACGCTAACTATTTCCCTATAACCATCGGCTCAAACTGGACGTATACAATCGATACAGATGGGCAGGATCCTCAAGAAGACGCACTGTTTGTTGCAGGGACACAGGAGTCTGACGGAAACACATATACTGATATAGAGAGCAATGATGAGCCGTTCGGATTTGTAACGGGTATTCTTGAATCAAATTTATTACGGACTGTTGATTATCAACTACTTGTAAAGGGCATGATTGGCGCTCCCATTGATGGCTTCCCGGGTATTATGATTGAACTTGAAGATTTTATTATGTTTGACGCATCCGTTTCATCTGGTCAACTAGATGCCATTACAGGGCTTATAGAGCAGAATGTTGAAGGAATTCCATTAGAATTCGAATATGGATTTAAAACGGTTGGCTTACCAGCTAGCAGTAGTCTCTCTGTAAACGGAGTAGTATATAATGATGTAGTAAACACGAGCTTCGTACTTACCTTGGCTGTTACTGCCCAAATTGAGGTGGGTGGTTTTGTAATTCCATTTCCTATTTTAAGCCAACAGGACGTGCTTACTGGTACGGCATCATTTGCTAAAGAGACTGGCTTTATTATGGGAGAATCAACCGTGGATTACGAATTGGAAGATTTAAGCGGCCTAGGTATTGAGCTTCCCTTCCCTTCAGAAGCAACAACACTAACCTTAGAAACTATCACCAATTTCGAAATAGGTAACTAAAGCAAGGCATTTTTTAGAATTGTTATAGGATGGAGCGCCTCTTTGGACGTTCCATCTTTTATTTGATGCCTACAACTGGTTCCATTTGCAGCAATGATAGTGTCTAAAGGAGCCTTCCTCACTATTGGAAAGAGCCTTAACTCACCTATTTGCATACTTACATCATAATGTTTCTTTTCGTAACCAAAACTACCAGCCATGCCGCAACATCCAGCCGTAATTATAGTGGGTTTGAAATTCTTTGGGAGATTCAGTATATCGAAAGTGACTTTCTGATTGCTCAGTGATTTTTGATGACAATGGACATGAATTTTAATGTTTTTCTCTTCGGAAGTAAATAGTGCAGCGTCAATATTTCCGTTTTGAACTTCCGAAGCTAGAAACTCCTCAATTAAAAAGGTGTTTTGAGCTATTTCTTTTGCTGAGGCTACATCATCTGCCAACCGAAGATATTCATCTCTAAACCCTAGTATCGCCGAAGGCTCTATGCCAAGTAAAGGTGTCGCTTCGCAAACCTTCTCAGCTAATGTTTGGACATTCATATTTACATGAGCCTTCGCTTCGTCTAAAAACCCTTTAGAAAGTAATGCGCGTGCACTGTCTAGATGCGAAACAGTTTCAACCTCGTAACCTAAACCCGTTAATAAATCGAATGCGTCCTGAGCAATTTCAGCTTCTAAATAATTACTGAATTCATCTACAAAAAGAAGCACTTTATACTCTTTAAGTGTCTTATTTTTAGACTTTTGAACTACTTTGTCGAAAGCTTTAATTGACACCCTAGGGAGGCTTCTTTTAACCGCAATTCCACTGTACTTCTTGATCAAATACGATGTGGCAGTGTTCGTCAATACCGTATTTGCTAGTCTAGGAAATTTGGAAGCTAATTTATTATATGTGCTACTTTTCGCGAATAGCTTATCGGCTCGTGATACGCCATTTACTTTATTGTATTGATACTGGAATTCCGCCTTGGCGGTTGCAATATCCACATTACTCGGACATTCTGTAGCACAAGCCTTACAGCTCAAACATAGGTCGAACACCTCTTTTAAGTCCTTAGAATCAAATTTATTTACTGTATCATTAGTTGTTAGCACCTCTCGTAACATGTTCGCGCGAGCTCGCGTACTGTCTTTTTCATTTTTGGTGGCCTGATAGCTTGGACACATCGTTCCGCCCTGTCCGGCCGTTTTCCTGCAGTCTCCACTTCCATTGCATTTTTCAGCTAAGCGAAGAATTCCTTCAGAATCATTAAAATCCATGACCGTAGCTATGTCTGAAACTGCCGAATCAGTTATATATCGGAGCGATTCGTCCATTTTGTAAGCGTTGACAATCTTTCCAGGATTAAAAATATTTTTGGAATCGAAACTTTTCTTGATACGCTGAAATAGTGCATAGTTTGCATCGCCTACGAGAAAAGGAATGAACTCGGCACGTACAATACCATCTCCATGTTCTCCAGAGAAAGAACCTTGATATTTTTTGGTTAAATGTGCTACCGCAGTTGTAATCTTTCTGAAATAATCAACCCCCTCATTTTCTTTCAAGTTCAATATGGGTCTTAAATGCAACTCTCCAGCTCCAGCATGGGCATAATAAACTGTATCCTGCTCATAATCCTTCATCAAGGCGGTGAACTCTTTAATGTATGCAGGAAGGTCAGATAGCGCCACGGCAGTATCCTCTATACAAGCTACAGCCTTTTTGTCTCCTACCATGTTTCCAAGTAAGCCCAGTCCAGCCTTACGTAGCTCCATAGCCATGACTATCTGCTCACCTTTGAGAATTGGTGCGTGATAAGAAAGGTTAGATGCCTCTAAAGAAGCCATAAGCGCTTGTGTTTGTGTTTGCAAGTCCGCTTCAGTCTCTGATCTTAATTCAAGCAGGAGCAAGGCCTTGGGTTCATCTTTTACAAAAAATCGATACGCTTGGTACTTCTTATTGCTTTTAGTACAGTTTAAGATGGTATCATCAATCATCTCGCATGCGTATAAATCATGAGTCATTACAGCATTTACGTCGTTTAGGCAATTTTCGAGATTTTCGTAATGCGCCACAATCATCGTTTCCAACGGCGGCGGAAGCGCATCTAGCTGTAATGTTATTTCCGTGGAAAAAGCTAAGGTGCCTTCGCTTCCTGCTAATAATTTGCAAAGGTTTAGTGTATTCGTCCCACCGAAAACCTGGGCATCGAGCAAGGCATCAACCGCATAGCCCGTATTTCGGCGATGAA
>JBLHGH010000115.1:0-6695 GCA_047615425.1 Candidatus Latescibacterota bacterium | reverse complement strand
TTGCTATTTGATTTAACAATAAAACAACTATTCAAGCTGTTTCTAGAAGATTCCCCCACCGCCAGATTTTTCGTCATTATCTCTCCGTTTTCTAGACTTAGCGCGATACTTTTTACCTCCAAAACGATATGAAAGACCGACGTAAATAGTATTGCTTTCCCAGTTAAAAGCTCCAACCTGTGCATAGGGTAGCTCACTTTCAAAACCGAAGGTCATGGTGTTAAAAATATCATTATAATTAATACTAAATGTTCCGGCGCCTTCCCAAAGACTATAACGTGCACCAATGTTTACGAAATACATGGGGTCAACTTTAAACTGCAATGTTCTTGCTTTTCCACGATACATTCCAAAGGCAGATAAAGACAAGTCTTTCGTTACTTTGAAGTTATTAGACATACGCACGTTCCAAGCTAGATTGTTTACTTCAAATGTATTCACGATAATATCATCGATCATTGGATTGTCTGTTGTTGCTAGGCTCTCAGCTATTCCTTTCTGTGTTTGATTATATAGGTCAAAACTAGCATTGAAACTCCACCATTTTGTGGGCCTGAAATTACTTGAAAGTTCAAACCCATAGGCTGACGTGTTGCTAAAATTGTCATATGTCAAAATCATTTTGTTTAGGTCTGTACGATCAATAAACAGTGCTCTATTAATTTCGTTTTCAATGGCTCTATAGAATACACCAGCGGTAATACTTCCCGCTTTTAGACCACGTGTATAATTTACTTCAAACGAGTTTGTGAATTGCGGTTGCAGGTTCGTGTTTCCGAAGGAAGAAATTAGAGGCGTGCTCCATTCTCTAATAGGATTTACCTGATCTAAGCCTGGTCTGTCAATTCTTCTACTATAGCTCGCTTGAAATTGATTCTTTTCTGAAGCCTCATAAGCAACATAGGCAGATGGATATACTTGCACATAGTCATTTTCAAAAGATCGTACTTGATTCGTGTCTGCTGTCACCTCAGCTGTTTCAACGCGGGCGCCAACTTGGTAGGACCATTTGTCAACCTTTTTTCCATAGGTTACATAAGCAGAATAGATATCACGCTTATAGTCAAAATCTGTACTCGGTGTTGGTTCTAACAAGCCATTCAAATTTAAGGTCATTCCGTTAGAGTCATATCCCAAATTTGTTTCAAAAAGGCGCGCTTCTAAACCTAATTCTAGTTTTGTAGTTTCAGAAAGTGGATTCACATAGTCTATGTTTACTTGAAGTCTGTCTCGCTCAGTTGCTACCAAATCTTCATAATTATCTGTCGTTGCAGCACCTTGGAATCTAAATTGTGCATTTTCATTATTTTCGAAGGTGTTGTAATCTGTTTCCAACTCGATTGAATGCCCTTCTTTCTCAAAGTCTAGTTTATAGTTGAAGTTATATTGTGACGCAAGGTTTTCTTTTTCGCTTAAAAATAATTGAGTCTGGTCCAATTCTGGATTGTTATTATAAAAGATATCTGTAACACCGGACGTACTGCCTTCGTATATATTCTGATTTGTAAAAACAGAGAGCGTGTTTTTATCGTTTAAGTAGAAATCGAGCCCTACCTTAAATAAATTTGATTTAGTGTCATCTAGAAACTCAAAAAGTTGTTCTGAGTTTTGTATGGGTCTAAAGATATTTCCGAAGTTTTCATTTTTCGAAATATTATTACTGAAATTTCCATAAATATTAAACTTGCCATTTCGGTAGTTGACGTCTAAGCCTGTGTTAAATTTGGCTTGTTCCTCATAGGTTAAGCCAATATTTACATTCCCGTTGAATCCTAATTTTACATTTTTATGTAAGATAATATTGATAAGGCCACTCATTCCTTCAGGGTTGTATTTAGCTGAAGGGTTTGTAATTAATTCAATTTGTTTAATGGCTGTAGATGGGATTTGCTTCAATAGCTGAGCTACTGGTACATTAGATAATTTTCCGTCAACCATAACACGAACGTTCTGATTTCCGCGCAAGGCAATGGCGCCTGTCTGTTGATCAACGCTAACAGACGGAAGATTATTCATAATATCCGAAGCAGTTGGCCCAGCGGTGGAAAGGTCTTTCCCTATGGTAATAACTTTTCTGTCAATTTTTTGCTGAATGGTAGTGCGTTCTGCAACTACGGTAACTGCATCAAGTGCTGCAATATCTTCTTCCAACGCAATAACGCCTATATCAGGGTTTCTGGATTTTCTGCTTATTTCAACTTCTTGTGAATAGGATTTATAGCCAACATACTGGATGATAACTTTATTTTTCCCTTCTGGAATATCTTCAATGGTAAACGTACCGTCATCTGCTGTTACGCCGCCTGTGATAATTACGTCTTGCATGTCTTTAACAACAACGGTTACGTAGGGTAGAGGTTCTTTTAAATTTTTGTCGATTACGGTACCTGTAATCTTACCTAATTTATCGGAGGTTGGGTCGTTGTTGGCTTGGACTGAGAACCCAACTACGAGTAAAAATACTAGAACGAACTGTTTCATTTTTTGATTGATTTAGATGATGAATTATATATAGGTTATGCTTAATACCTTGTATAGCCTACTTGATTAACATACGCTTTTAAAGTTTTCGATTATTAATATGACGCTTCAAAGTAAAAAGCGTTACACCTAAAAGATAAATACGCTTTAAATTGGCGTGTAAACTAGAAAAAACAAGCCCCGAGCGTACGCAAGGGGCTTGTAGCTTCACTGCAAGTATTAACACTAACCATCAACGTAAAAACTTTCGCAGCAAAGGTTTGAAACGTTTCTATTATATAGACGTAGTAGTCTAAGTATTGTTACAGAATGTTTATTTTTTAACATAGTTTTAAATGAATTGACTTTTATGGCTACTACTTTTGCGTTTTAATTCATTATCTCATCTTTCACATGAAAAAGAAAACACTTGTCCTTGGAGCTAGTTTAAAACCAGAGCGTTATGCAAATATGGCGATGCATAGGTTGGTTCAGAATGGTCATGATGTTGTTGCAGTTGGACTTCGTGAAGGTGAAGTTGCTGGTGTGTCTATTGCTACGGAATCTATTCTGCATAAAAATATTGATACAGTAACTTTGTATTTAAATGCATCCAGACAGGAAGCATATTACGAATATATACTGTCATTAAAACCGGAACGTGTTATTTTCAATCCAGGTACTGAAAATCCTGAATTTTACAAGGTCTTAGCGGAAAATAACATTGATTCTGAAGTGGCCTGCACCTTAGTCCTTCTTGGTACGAATCAGTACTAATCCGAAAAATGTAAGTGCCCCATTTAATACCAGAATAAAGAACTTCCAATCAAATCCGAAATAAGTCATGGATAGATAGGCAATCAAATAGCCTACAAAGGGTGTTAGTATAGCAACGACTGGAACCCAAATATCTTTGACCTTCCAAGTTGTGAACAGGCCAAAAGCGTATAAGCCTAGTAAAGGACCGTAGGTATAGCCAGCAAACGTGAATAATTTTGCAATCACGGAGGCATCACCGATGGCGTAGTTAAAAAAGATGATTACCGCTATCAATACAACCGACATTAGTATATGGATGCGTTTTCTGATTTTCACCTGTTCCTCTGGTGTATTCTTTTTCTCGATATCTAAAATGTCAATACTTACCGAGGTGGTGAGTGATGTTAATGCGCTATCTGCGCTAGAATACGCAGCTGCTATAAGTCCAAGTAAGAAAAACACGGCCAAGCCAACGCCTAATTCACTTTGAACTGCAATTATAGGAAAGAGCTGGTCTTTATGAGCATCAATACCGTTTTGTGAGGCATATACCGTTAGCAATAATCCCAGAACTAGAAATATAATATTCACCACGGTCAATACTACCGTAAACCAGAACATATTCTTTTGCGCATCTTTAATGTTACGGCAGGTTAGGTTTTTCTGCATCATATCCTGATCCAAACCTGTCATTACAATTGCTATAAAGGCTCCACTAATAAATTGTTTTACAAAGTGATCCCCACTTTTCCAATCGTCAAAGAAAAAGATGGTAGATAAATCGCTTTCAGCAATAAAATTAAATAACTCGCCGCCAGATAACTGAAGGGCATCTGAAACATAATATATGGCAACACCAAGCGCAGTTAGCATAAACAAAGTCTGCAGTGTATCTGTCCACACAATCGTTTTTATTCCACTTTTAAAGGTATACAGCCATATCAAAAGAATAGTAATTGTCACGGTTACCCAAAAAGGGATTCCCATACTATCAAAGACAAGACTCTGCAAAACGATGGCTACCAAATATAGCCTAAAACTTGCCCCAACTATTCGAGACAACAAGAAAAAACTTGCCCCTGTTTTATAGGATGCTACGCCAAAACGACCTTCCAAATAGGTGTAAATCGAGGTGAGATTTAAACGATAATAGAGTGGGAGCAGGACTAGGCCTATCACTGCATATCCAACTGTATATCCCAAAACCACTTGAAAATAGCTAAAATTGGAAGCCTCTACCCAGCCAGGAACCGATATAAACGTTACGCCACTTAGGCTCGCTCCAATCATCCCGAAGGCAACTAAATACCAAGGAGATTGTTTTCCGGCTTTAAAGAAGTCTGAATTACTTCCGCCTTTATTGGTTAAGAATGAAATAAGCATCAGAACTCCGAAATACCCAGCGATTAATAGTAAAATATATAATGGTTGCATAAATTCAGTAGTTTGAGTGAGAATTTGCTTGTAAAAGTACGAATATTGATGACTAGGCAATATTTATTTTTGATACCTTTGAAAAGAAAAAACGAAAAATATAGCTTAACGTACTAGAAAAGATGAGAAATAAAATTTTATCATTGGTTGTATTCTTATTAGGTAGTTTGACTTTACAGTCACAGGAATATCTTGAAATGATTGACGCAGGAAATTTTCCTTTGCAAGAAGTAATTGATACAGCTGAAACTTATTTTGAAGGAAATGATACGGGCCGCGGAACTGGCTATAAGCAGTTTAAGCGATGGGAGTATATGGCAACAAAATTGCAAAATGAACAGGGATATTTACCTTCAATCCAAGAGCGCCTTCAAGAGCTTGATAATTATAACGCCTATCTCAACGCGACCGCTGGAGATAGAGCTGTTTTGATGGATAATTGGCAAGAAAAGGGACCTCAGGATTGGAATGCAAGTACATCATGGAATCCTGGTGTAGGTAGGGTTACAGGTATTGCTGTAGACCTCATGAATAATGATCATATTATTGTTGGTGCAAATACAGGCGGTGTTTGGAGAACAACGGACGCTGGTCAGAATTGGACACCAATGGGTGACACTTTTACCAACTTAAGTGTATATTCAGTAGCAATAGATCCAGCGAATTCAGACACGTATTTCTTTGGATCAAGTTCTGGCTTAATTTTTAAATCTACGGATGCAGGGGCTACGTGGAACCAACTTGCTGATTTAAGCAATTCGCTTGTGAATCAGATTAGGATTCATCCAACAAATTCAAACATCATGTTTGCCTCTTCTCAAAATGCTGGAATTTACAGAACAATCGATGGAGGAGCTAACTGGACCGAAGTAGCCGGCGAAACTAATTCGTACGATATTGAGTTTAAACCTGGAGATACTAATACAGTTTATGTCACAGGAAGAGGGTTTCATAAATCAGCGGATGGTGGTGCAACTTTTACTGAAATAACTGTTGGCGCAAATGAACCTAAAATGATAGGTGTTTCTCTAGATGATCCTACCCGAGTGTATGTTTTAGAAGCAGATGGTGGGAGTTTTGGAGGTTTTTTCAGATCTGATGATAGTGGAGATACTTTTATAGAATTGGATCACACTGGAAGAAACTATTTTGGTTATGACCCAGCAGGGATAAGTTCAGGTGGGCAGGCACCACGGGATATGGATATTGATGTCAATCCTACAAATGCTGATGAGGTGCATATTGCTGGTGTTCATACATGGCGTTCAGCGAATGCAGGAGTAGACTTCGAACTTACTTCGCATTGGGTGCCAGGTCAAGCGTCCTCTCTTAATGTGGGTTACTGTCATGCGGATGTTGATATGATAGAATTTTTTGGAACCACGCTCTATGTTGGTACCGATGGAGGGATTTTTAAAGCTGAAGATACCGGAACTGTAGATGCAGACTATTATACGGATATTACATCAGGAATTGGAATAAGACAATTTTATAAAATAGGTGTGTCTCAAACAGCAGAGGTTGTTGTGACAGGAGGTTCTCAAGACAACGGTTCTTCTTTCTTCACTGAAGCAGGCGGTTGGATAGATTGGATTGGTGCTGATGGGATGGAAGGTTTTGTAGACAAAGACGATTCGGATATTATGTATGGGATGATTCAATTTGGTGGCATGTATAGAACAGAAAATGGCGCCAATACTCTTTTAAATATTAATGGACCGGGACCAGGTTCTGGAAATTGGGTTTCTCCTTTTGAGCAAGACCCTACTGTTACAAACACAATTTATTGTGGTTATGATAAGGTGTATAAGTCGGAAAACAAAGGTTCATCTTGGAATGATATTTCGCAGGCCTTTGGAGGAAACTTGAATCACTTAAAAATTGCAGCGAGCAATAATCAAGTAATGTACGCTGCGCGTGGAAACGCATTTTATAGAACCCTTGATGGCGGTGCGACAGATTGGTTATCTATTCCAGGGCCGGGTGGTACAATAAATTCAATTGCTATTCACCCAACTAATCCCGATGTGATTGCGTTGGCA
>JBLHGH010000114.1:0-6700 GCA_047615425.1 Candidatus Latescibacterota bacterium | reverse complement strand
CCCTTTAAGAGTAAGTTGACCCAGCCTCGAACGGTAAATCGGATGACTAAGCTCTGAAGTAAAAGAGTCTGAATTCCCTTCCGCATACAATTGCACTAAACCTTTTCCTAGAGATTGCTTGGAGTGTGAATATGAAAATTTAATATTGGTACCGTAATTATTTATGGGATATACAAATGATGGCGCTACAAGGGATTGTGTGAACTCAGATTGAATCACACGCAAAGAAAACTGATCCCCTAATTTAAAAATATTTCCCACATTAGCTGAGAAATTGTAGTGAATTCTCCCTGTGAATTCACTACCATAATTATCCATATCAACAGCAAAAGAATAAGCAGGGCTTTCCTTTACCTCTAAGACTAAATTTGAGGTGCCCGGAAGCTCTCCAGGTTTCAATAAGGACCGGACAGTAACGCCAAGTAAATCATTTAATTCAAGCAGTGTTCTTTCAAGGGTTTGTTCTCGTAGAACACCATCATTTTTTACCCGAATAAAACGTTCCTCAATATCTTTACTATCCAGGGACTCATTTCCACTAACTTCGACCTTGTTGATTTTTCCTTCAGCAATATTTATTTTAATAATCCCGTCTTTTAGTTTTTGAGCTGGGATATAGGCTTTGGATAAAAAGTAACCTTGTGAAACATAATAAGAAGTGAGTTCCTGCACTAGTAAAAGGAGTACCCCCATGCTGATTTCTTTACCCTGATCCAGATTTACGAGTGCTTCCAGTTCTTCTTTAGGGAAAAGGCTGCTTCCTTCTACTTCAATTTTTTTTACAAAAAATTTAGGTCCCTTGGCAAGATCAATCGGCTTTCTGCTATCGGGTACAACAATTTCCGGTTTTTCCTCTTCTGCAGGAGGTTGGTAGAATGGTCTTGAACGTAATAAGGACCTTTCCGACAAACCTGACTCTGCATTCTGAGGAACTTGTTGAGCCCAAAGGGAGGGGACAGTGATTAGGCCATTTAGTAGTATAATGACAAGGAACGTAAATTTAGTAGAAGGAGTCAATCGGAATTTTTCATCAGGTGCCAGTGAATAAAGTTTATTATTAAATCGCAGGACAATATTGCCAAGTTTTGTAATAATATACCAATGCATAGGCATATATATAGTGTTAATCTCAGCTAGGGCAACTCATTTAAAACACATGACTTATGGAAGTTTATGAAGAACTCGTTGGATGAAAAAGCTATTGATTTATTGGTGGTGAATGCCCTATCAGAAGACATACAAGGTGGAGATATTACAACCCGCAATATTTTTTCGGAAAATAAGAATGCCAACGCAGAAGTGATTGCCCGCGAAACAATGATTTTATGTGGCCTTGATGTCTTTCAAGCAGTTTTTAAAAAACTTGATGCAAATGTAAGATTCTCCTCTGGAAAATTTAGTGATGGTGATGAGGTTGCTGCAGGAGAAACAGTTGTTAAAGTTGAATGTGATGTCATTCCATTACTTGAGGGCGAAAGAAGTGCGTTAAATATTCTACAGTGGTTGAGTGGAATCGCGACACTGACTCAAAAATATGTCAAGAAAGCTGCGCCTGTTAAAATATTAGATACACGTAAAACAACTCCCGGATTAAGAATGTTTGAAAAATATGCAGTGGCATGTGGTGGTGGAATCAATCATAGATTTGGTTTGTATGATCAGGTTTTGATTAAAGATAACCATATTGAAGCAGCGGGCGGTATCTCAAACGCAGTGAGAGCGGTAAGAAAAAATTTGCCTGAGGATAAAAAAATTGAAGTTGAAGTCCAATCCGTTGAGGAAGTGAACGAGGCACTTGAAAATCATGTCGATATAATCATGCTGGATAACATGGCTCTTGGTATGATGCGTCAGTGTATTGCCTTGATTAATGGTAAAGCCAAAACAGAGATTAGCGGTGGAGTCACTTTTGAAAGACTGGAAGAAATTTCCACAACCGGTGCCGATTTTGTTTCAGTTGGTGCTTTGACCCATTCTGCACCGGCTGTTGATATCAGCATGTGTATCACCCCCGAATAATTATGCCCTGTAAAGACACTACATCTAAAATAAATATTTTGTTGGATGACAAAGACCATCTTCTGAGTTTCGAGTTCTCTAAAATGACCTGTCAAAAGGAAGTAGGTGGCGGAACTGGGTTTCTCGACTATTGCCTTGGCAAGTCAGTGGATATTTTATCTGAACTGGAGTTTCAGGATGTCAATGATGATTTGAAATTGCATGATACGGAGAGCCAGTTTTTGCTGTTTTTAGAATGGAGTGCTTTAGGAGCCGCGTTGGATCAGTATCAAGGAAAATTGCCGCCGAATGATCAAGAGCAGTATCAAATCGCGACTATTGCATACGAGTCTGATCAGGTAGAAATTAAACAAATGGTTTTGGCACCCGCAGAAATGCCCAAAATAATTCCATGCAGAAAAAAAACTATGGAGTCTAAACATGAGTAAAATTAGCGAATATATGAGTACAACAATTTATTCTACTAGCCCTAATGCATACGCTCATGAGGCTATTGATAAAATGTACAAAAACAAAATTGGTGCACTACTGGTGGAAACTGGAGGTGAACATACTGGCATATTAACGAAAACAGATTGGATGACTTTAGTTCTAAAGGGTGAATGTGACCCGAAAACCATAAAAGTTTCTGAAATAATGACGGAACTCAAACATACTCTGGATATAAACCAAACAATTTCTGAAGCCAGTGCAATGATTGAATCAAATAAGATTCGCCATATTCCTGTTAAAGAAAATGGGAAAATTATTGGAATGTTTTCTGTAAAAGACCTAGAAAAATACTATCTACAGTTGCACCGCAAAACCGATTTTTAATAGATACATGCAAATTGAACTAAAGATAGTGGGCGTTTACTCGTCTGGATAGAGACGAACCAACCTTACATAACCTTGAGAATAGTCTTGATCAAATTGCTGTGTGTTTCCTGAGGTATAGGAAAAATAAAAAGCCGCTTGTTGATCAAAAGGCAAACACCAACTTGCATTTCCACCGCCGGGAGCAAATAGGGGATCTAGGTGAATTTCATTGTTGGATCGCGCCAGGATAGTGCTATCCGCTATAAAAATTTTCTCTATCTCTTCTCTTTCTGGAATCCGCCAATCATGGAAACCTAGATAGTCTTTTTTGTTCATTTCATCTACAAACAGTAGAGATTCTTGAAAGTTAAGCCAGTCCTGTGCAATAGGCCAGGAATCTTCCTTTGACCAAATCAGGCCTGTTTCGTTATCTAAAATGGATCCGTTATCGTTTTCTGTGAATCTGCTCATTTATTAGTTCTCCAAATTCCTTTTTCAATTTGCAGCTGGAAATCAATCGTTTTATCTGATAAACACTTATCTTTGATCATTCTATTAATAGGGACAAGTTGAAATGGCAATTGATTTGGTTGCAAAGAATATATTATTAAAAGAATGGATTATTGCGCAAGCGGATTGCGGCGAAAAAATCCCTGATTTAATTATTTACGAACAAGTTTCTCAATATTCTATCTGGATCGCCTTATCTTTGGCAATAGGTGGAATTTTAGTTGAACAGAAATCGATCAAACGAATCTTGATAGTTATTGCCGTATTACCCCTCGCTGCATGGGGGTACGTTCAGTTTATGGTGGATTATACCAGTCTTAAGAAGGAAATCTTTGCTTATAATGCATTGGCGGAAGCAACTCTGGCAAATATCGCTGAGGCGCAAGATAGGTATAAATCTGAACAGGGTACGTATATAAGTGATTTGCGGAAAATTTATTCGCATATTGGTGGGGCAGGGGGGATGAACGAATGTGTTAAAATATTAAATGTTACTGCAGGCTTTGAACATTGGCGAGCCGAGGCGATTCATCTTTCTAGTCCAGATTCAGTTATCTGGGACAGTCGGGCTGGTACTTCACTTAAAAAAGGCTAACAGATCAATCTTCCCAAAGGTCGACCATCCCGTTTAAAGAGACCATACCTGTTATCTCGTTATTTTCTATGACCATTGCATAGGAAACAGAGAAATTTGTGAGAAATCGAGCCGCAAAAGGAATGGGCATATCGGCAGTAACAGATAACACGGGTTTAGACATAATCTCATATACGTGTGCTTCATGTAGTTTTCTGCGATGAGCGATTACCTTGCGGGCTATATCCTTTAAAGTCATAATTCCATAAACATCGCTTTCATCACGAGGTTCAACCAACACCGCATTAATTTTTTTGCTCCGCATCATTTGAAGCGCATCGGAAACTTTCATAATGCCTTCAACCTTGGTGAAGTTAGACATCATTACATCCCCAACTCTTTTTATTTCTGCCATTCCCTTCTCCTATTGACTGCTATTAAAAATAATGGTCCTTTGCTTCTTTTTCCATTAAACCCATCTGACTTTCAAGACCTATAGCACGGTCTACATCCAGGGAAAATGTTATTCCGTTACCGTGTTCGTTTAAATGACCTGAATCGTAAATTGCGTCCATAATATCGTTTGCTATAAAATCCTCTACCAAAAATAGAAGCATGTCTTTCTGAGACTCCATGTCGAGACCTAGAAAAGATTTTTTGGATTTGACTCCCTCACCACGAGCATTGAGAATTGTGACTCCCGTCGCACCGGCAGCTTTCGCGGCTTCAATGACGGTGTCCTGATATTTCTCATTTACAAAAGCTAAAACAACTTTAAAACGCATGGATTAATATCTCCTAAGATTTATCTGCTGTTCTCTTTCGCGCGGCTAGAATTTCGGTGATCATAGCATACGCCATTACTGTTATCATAGGGAAAAGGGAAGCAAACGCTATGAGCCCAAAACCGTCTATTAACGGAGAACGCCCTGGAACATTAGCCGCTAAACCTATGCCCAGAGCGGCAATAAGGGGGACGGTTACTGTAGAGGTCGTTACCCCTCCCGAATCATAAGCTAGAGGAACGATCATTTTGGGCGCAAAATAAGTTTGCACCAGTAAGAATGCGTAACCTGTAGCTATATAATAATGAAGAGGGTTTCCCGTTACTATTCGATAAACGCCTAAGGTAACACCAAAGGCAACACCCAACGCAACCGATATTCTTAACCCCCATGCAGAAATTGCACCTGTTGTTATTTCTTTGGCTTTCAAAGCCACAGCAATAAGGGCGGGTTCTGCAAGGGTTGTGGAAAAACCTATTAAAAATGCAAAAACATAAGTCCATAAATATATAGCGGGGTCAATTTTTATCGAATCTTTGATCGCAGCTATAACATTTTCGTCACCGGAGGTAAGAAAATTCAAATCTGTTAATTGGTTCGCCATTTGGGTACCGATGGGGAAAACGCATTTTTCCAACCCAACGATAAATATACTCAAACCTACAACAACCAAAACTAGCCCAAAAGCTATGGTAGGTAAGTTCTGAACTTTTTTTCTAATAGCAACAGCCTGGAAAAATCCGAGCACCAGTATTATGGGAAGAATATCTTTAAAAGTTCCTCCCAGCGCGCTAACAATTGCCTGAATAAAATCCTGTCCCATACTAAATATTTATCCCATAAACAAAAATGCCATAACCTAAAACAAATATTATCGGATTCAAACTGGCCAGCGCTATCAATCCAAAACCATCAATTATAGGACTCCTACCTCGTATAGCTGTTGCTAATCCGACTCCTAGAGCTGCTACCAGAGGTACGGTTATGGTCGATGTGGTGATTCCGCCGGAGTCATAAGCGATCCCGATAATTTGGGCTGGAGCAAAAAAAGTAGTGATGACAATGATGCTGTAGCCACCTGTGATAAACCAGATTAATGGCCATCCTTTGATAATGCGCAATACTCCTAACGAAATGGCTGTACCCACGGAAAAAGCAACCGTAAGTCTAAGGCCCAAAACAAAAGAAGCGATGGATTCCTGATTATCCTCGATCGCTCCTGCACCAGCGGCCAGAGCTCCTGCTTTACCTGCCACTACGGTGAGTGCAGGTTCTGCAATGGTTGTAGAAAACCCGAGAGCAAACCCAAAAAAGATAATCCATAGCGCATTCCCCTTAGTGGCAAATTCATTTGCCATTTTTTCGCCGATGGGGAAGAGGGCACTATCCAATCCCAGAATAAATATGAACAAGCCGATAACAACTAGCACAATACCCAACAAAATTTGGTCCAGATTAGGAAAAGGCTTTTGGATGATTACGATTTGAAAAAAAGCGATAACAAGGATGATTGGAAAAACATCCATGAAAGAAGAAAATATTTTTGAGAGGAGAACCTTTACTATATCCACCAGGTAACTTCAGTTAGTAGGTTTTGGATTATAATCAATGAAAATTCAAAGGCGATTGATCACATAATCACTTCAGTAAGGTCTATGAAGTCAGACAAATGGAGTATAACGGATTATTTTCAAGAAATCAGTTAATATGGTCTGATAAATTTTATAAACTAATCATAAATTATTTTAGGGCGGACTAATGGATTCAGAAGAAAGGAGTCAGGACGAATTTGAGGAGGATGAACTGAACAAAGAGATGGTCCTCGAAATTTTTTATAAAACAAAGGGTGGGCTGGACGAAGTTAATGCGGCCATTGATAAAAAATTATTCGGGCCTAAAGTAAGAAGCATCACTCTCTTTGAGAAATTTATCACGGCTAGACTTTCTTTGAATCCAAAATCATTGAGCCTTTCAAATAAAGAGATGACTCCATGGGAAGCCGCTTATCTTAGTA
>JBLHGH010000113.1:0-6909 GCA_047615425.1 Candidatus Latescibacterota bacterium | reverse complement strand
GTTACAACTCCGTCCTTAGTAGTCACCGTTGTTACAACAGCTGTTGTAGCATCACCAACCGTAGACATTGTTACTTTGACTTCTTTTTTTAGTTCCTTAATTGCTTCATCAGAAAAGCCTATATCTGTATCAGCATCCACTTTATGTTTAACACCGTCTTCATCAACCCAGATCATGTCATTCTCCGCAGCATTAGCTGTATCTGAACCATGACCTCCTAAGATAGGAGCGATAACTAATCCAATCAAACAAGTAAGTTTAATCAAGATATTCATAGAAGGGCCAGAAGTGTCTTTAAATGGATCCCCAACAGTATCTCCAGTTACTGCTGCCTTATGTGCTTCAGAACCTTTATAGGTCATCTCGCCATTGATCTCAACACCAGCCTCAAAAGATTTTTTAGCATTATCCCACGCACCACCAGCGTTATTTTGGAAGATTGCCCAAAGCACACCACTTACGGTAACACCGGCCATATATCCACCTAACATCTCAGCGATCATTAGATTTTCCATTCCAAATAACATAGGAACAAATGCAATTAATAAAGGAAACCCAATAGTTAATAATCCGGGAAGCATCATTTCTTTTAAAGAAGCCTTGGTAGAAATAGCCACACACTTATCGTATTCTGGTTTTCCGGTTCCTTCCATAATACCTGGTATTTCACGAAACTGTCGACGTACTTCCTCTACCATTTCCATAGCAGCTTTACCAACGGCATTCATTGCCAAGGCTGAGAATACTACAGGAATCATTCCCCCTACAAATAGCATCGCTAATACCGGAGCCTTAAAGATGTTAATTCCATCAATACCCGTGAAGGTCACATAGGCTGCAAATAACGCTAACGATGTAAGCGCTGCAGAAGCAATAGCAAAACCTTTACCAGTTGCCGCAGTTGTATTTCCAACAGAATCTAAGATATCAGTACGCTCGCGTACGATAGGCTCTTGTTCGCTCATTTCAGCAATACCTCCTGCGTTATCAGCAATTGGTCCGAATGCATCAATTGCTAACTGCATAGCTGTAGTAGCCATCATTGCAGAAGCCGCCATTGCCACACCATAGAATCCTGCCAATGCATACGATCCCCAGATTGCACCTGCGAATAAAAGTACTGTAGGGAACGTAGAAATCATACCCGTCGCTAAACCAGCAATAATGTTTGTTCCTGCTCCTGTACTAGATTGCTGTACAATTTTCATGATAGGAGGTTTTCCTAATCCTGTATAATATTCAGTTACAGAAGAAATAACTGCTCCTACGAATAAACCAACTAAAGTTGCATAGAATACACGCAGAGATGAAATGTTTTTAGATATATAACCATCCGTTTCGAAGAACCTCATGTCCATTGTGTCTGGCAACATCCAAGTTACTAATCCAAAACAAGCTGCAGCTACTAAAAGAATAGATGTCCAGTTACCAATATTTAAAGCTCTCATTACTTGAGATTCTTTTGCATCGTTGCTTTTGATTTTTACAAGCAGTGTCCCAATAACGGAAATAATGATTCCTACACCAGCGATTGCCATTGGCAATAAAATTGGACCAATTTTACCAAATCCAACAAAAATACTGATATCATTAGCTTCTATAATGTAGTTTCCTAAAACCATTGCGGCTAACACTGTAGCTACATATGACCCAAATAAATCGGCTCCCATACCGGCAACATCACCTACATTATCACCAACGTTATCTGCAATTGTAGCAGGATTACGAGGATCATCTTCTGGAATTCCAGCTTCAACTTTACCAACTAAATCAGCCCCAACATCAGCAGCTTTGGTATAAATACCTCCACCTACTCTTGCAAAAAGAGCAATAGATTCAGCTCCTAAAGAAAAACCAGCTAACGTCTCTAATACAATAGTCATATCCATTGTATTTGTCCATTCACCTTCCATAAAGAAGTGGAAGAAAAATATAAAGAAAGCTGTAAGTCCTAATACCGCTAAACCAGCAACTCCAAGACCCATTACAGTACCACCTCCAAAAGAGATTTTTAATGCATTAGGCAAACTTGTACGTGCTGCTTGCGTTGTTCTAACGTTTGTCTTTGTTGCGATTCTCATCCCAATATTCCCTGCAAAAGCAGAGAAAATAGCACCAAAAATAAAGGCGACCACAATTAACCAGTGGGTAGAAGGGACATAATAAGATACAATGGCCAACAAGACACTTACGATCACAACAAAAATAGTTAGCAATCTATATTCGGCATTTAAGAAAGCAAGCGCTCCTTCATAGATGTGATCTGAAATTTCTTTCATTTTTCCATCTCCAGCATCTTGTTTCATTACCCAAGATTTCTTTACGAGCATATAAATTAGCCCCAAAATTGCCAATACTATTGGCATATAAATAATGTATTGTTCCATTATGTGTTATTTAGTTTTGTCTTTTAATTTGCGATTGCAAAAGTAATAAAATAGGTTGGGATACAAAATATTTAAATGCAAGGAAATTAGAAAGAGAAACCAAACGACCCTGTCACGCCAATTTTTCGTACATCGGCGTTATCTAGGTAGTTACCTCGGAAGTTAAGATCGATTCTAAAAATCTTGAAGATATTCCCAACACCAACGCTATATTCATAATAGATATCTTCGGGAGCGCGATACGGAACAAAGGCACCATCCGAATCTACATTGAATTCAGCATTTTCAGGCGAAAGCTGTCCATAAACGGCTCTAAAGCCAATAATTTCACGCAAGTTCAACCCACGAAGTAATGGTATTCTAGAAAATATGCGTCCGCCAAAATTATGTTGAAGGTGCAGGGAAACATATTCATCACTTACAAACTCATAGAAGTCTAACTGGGAAAACGAATTATAAATACTGAAAAGTGTTTGATTTCCAGGTATTGGGCTAAGCAAACTTAACGGCACCTCTCCAAAGGTTTTTCCAACCTCAACCGTAGACCACAATCTTCCTATACCGCCAATATTCCACGGCCTAGAGTACATTCCTTGTAATTTATCATATTCAAAATCGCCATCAAGAACATCTTTAAAACCATGTGTATAACCCAAAAAGAAGGTCGAATAATCGCCATCATTAATGATCGTTCGTTCCACACCGTAACCAGATGTCTTTCGCCTTGGTGTATAATTTATTGCGAGCTCAAGTTCAGGTTGCTTTATTATATTTCGTATTTCCCCTGTGAACACTCCATTTTCCTTAACGCGATAATCTAAACTGAACGTTTCAGTAGCAGACTCTAACGTACGGTATGAGCCCGTAAGGCGAACATTTAAGTTCTTTGAGGGCTCTATACTCAAACCAGCCGTTGTTAAATTAATACGTGTTAATTTATCATTAGCACCCACGGTGATTAGGGAGGAAGATGCTAAGTTTCTACCCAGCACATCACTGCTACTAGTAAGACTTGCGCCCGTTTGTTCGACATCCTTTCGGTTTCCGCCAAAAACTGTTAGTCGTGATTTTCTATCTAATAAGTACTTTCCTGAAAGCCCATATTTAAAACGCTCATCTTTAAATCCATACGCGCCGAAAACCTCAATACGCCATGGATCATTCTGACCATAAAACGTACGTCCTCCGAGTCTAATTCGCATTCCTTCGGCTTCATTAAACCCGAAAACTGAAAATACAGGTCCCACGTCAATATTGCCAATTTGATAATACCCACTCACCAAAGTCGCACCTAAATCATATAGCGCTTTAAATCTTGGAACCGTTTTCAATGTATCGAGCATTTTATAAACCCCTACCTCATCTTTACTCAGTTTTTCCATACGTCGCTCAGACCAGAAACCGTCTGGGCGATTGTAAATATCATATTGATACGGGTCTATCTGTTTGGTATAAAAACTCTTTTCTTTCGGGTTGTCAAAAGCGTAGTTATCATAGAGCGTTGTACGCTTTCCGTAGACACCATGAGCCTTTTCTTTTTTCCCAAAACTAAAATCACTTAAAAAATAATCTCTAGTAATTAAAAAAATTGAATCGTTCAGCACATCAAATTCCTGTTCAATATACACCTCACGCACCCAGTTTAAGTTAGCACTTTGGGTAGCTTGTAAGTTAATCTCCTTGATTGCCCAGGTACTATCATTCACCCAAAAATCACCTTTAAACGTAAGCTCATTTTTACGCCGCGGGTAATAGACAATATTATAACACCATTTATTGTCGCGATAGGCACTATCCATGAGCGCATAGTTGTACACATCGATTCCGGTACGCGATAACGGACTTGTAAAAGCCTTATCGAAAAACTTTAAGTAATTATCATAGATATCATACTCTGCATAAAGATCTTTTACAAAAGCGATGAGTGTTTGATTATTTTCGAAACCAGAGTTTTTATTTCCTTCGAGAACTTCTTTTTCTTGGGAAATAGCATTATCACCATACACTTTACTGTATGCTTCGTTTATAAAAATAGGTAGGTATGTTTTTCCGGTAATTCGTGAAGTATCAACTTGATCGAAGACAAACTCCATCCCTTTAAAAACCTTACTTTTTATAAGCGTGCTATCGATGGTATTGAGGTCAAATTCAAGTTTTTCATATTTGTCATATGAATAATGGTTAAGCTTCTTGACACCATTATCACGTTTATTCTCCCATATTTTCCGCAGAATATCAATAGCCGGATTGTTCTTTTTTGAAAGCTTACCTGTGACAATTACAACCTCATTTAGTGAAGACGCTTCTTCTTTAAGGCTAACGACCAAATCATAGGTAATTGATTTCTCTAGAGCAATATTTGTTCGCTCATAACCAATAAAAGAAACCCAAATACCGGTATAGGCTTCATTGCTTTCAAGGTAAAATCGGCCATTTTCGTTCGTAATTGTTCCCTCGTTAGAATCCTTAAATATGACATTTGCAAAGGCAATCGGCTCTCCAAACTCGTCCTTTACTTCGCCACTAACCTTTGTCTGAGCATATAGGAAAGTTGTGAAAATTAGGAATAGGAAGAGCAGTGTTTGCTTCATAGCAAAGATTAGGGGTTCAGAATTGGAAACGGAAATTTTAGACGAAAAGTGTCTTAGCGGTACATCACTTTCTTTACAGCCTTAATCACATCCTTACTATTTGGCAGCCATTCAGCCAATAAACCCGGCGAATATGGAGTAGGTGTGTCTGCTGTATTTATCTTTTCAATTGGAGCATCCAAATAATCGAAGGCTTGATTTTGAACTTGATAGGTGATTTCCGTAGCAATATTTCCAAAAGGCCAGGATTCTTCAAGAATTACCAAACGATTCGTTTTTTTAACTGAAGTTAGAATAGCATCGTGATCCATTGGACGAATAGTACGCAGGTCGATAATTTCGCAATCAATCCCTTCTTTGGCAAGTTCTTCAGCCGCTTTGTATGCTTCCTTAATTATTTTTCCGAACGAAACAATCGTTACGTCATTACCTTTTCGTTTGATTGCAGCAACGCCAATTGGAATTAAATATTCTCCTTCTGGCACCTCTCCTTTATCACCATACATCTGCTCACTCTCCATAAAAATAACCGGATCATCATCACGAATTGCGCTTTTCAACAATCCTTTTGCATCTGATGGATTACTTGGCACAATCACTTTTAAGCCCGGGCAATTCGCAAACCAGCTTTCAAAAGCCTGCGAGTGCGTAGCGCCTAATTGACCAGCAGAAGCAGTTGGCCCGCGAAAAACGATTGGACAATTAAATTGGCCACCGCTCATCTGTCTAATCTTTGCAGCGTTATTTATTATCTGGTCAATACCCACCAAGGCGAAATTAAAGGTCATATATTCTACAATAGGTCTGTTACCGTTCATTGTAGAACCAATAGCAATTCCAGTAAAGCCGAGTTCACTAATAGGCGTATCAATAACACGCTTAGCCCCAAACTCATCTAACATGCCTTTACTTGCTTTGTAAGCACCGTTGTATTCGGCAACTTCCTCGCCCATTAGGTAGATAGATTCGTCACGACGCATTTCTTCAGTCATGGCTTCACAAACAGCTTCTCTAAATTGTAGTGTCTTCATAGGGTATGCTCAATTTTTTTCGAAAGAAATTTCAGAAAACAAAAATAACACTAATTATTAATACGTGAGAAGCTTTTTTCTTCTGAATCGTTTTATCTTTTCCTATGCGCGCATAGTATTTTAGAATATATTTTGGTATCTTTGAAAATCGTTATTTGTGTGCATTTTTTTCGAATAACCTATTTACAAAGACAAATGAAGTTTAATTAAAAGACACCCACTTTCGTGGGCAACGATTATGAAAATATTAGTGTGTATTAGTCACGTACCCGACACCACTTCAAAAATAAATTTTACGGATAGCGACACCAAATTTGACTCGAACGGAGTGAATTTTGTCATCAATCCGAATGACGAATTCGGCCTAACACGTGCTATGTGGTTTAAAGAAAAACAAGGTGCTACCGTGCATGTTGTTAATGTTGGAGGTCCCGAGACAGAGCCAACCTTGCGTAAAGCATTGGCTATTGGAGCAGATGAGGCTATTCGTGTGAACACCCAACCTACAGATGGCTACTCAGTAGCAAAACAACTTGCTCAGATTGTAAACGATGAAGGTTACGACCTTATAATTGGAGGACGTGAATCCATCGACTACAATGGCGGAATGGTTCCTGGAATGCTCGCCAAACTAATCGGTGCTAATTTCGTAAACACCTGTATTAGTCTTGAAGTTGACGGCTCAAGTGTTACTGCAGTTAGAGAGATTGATGGCGGAAAAGAAACGGTTAGCACTTCACTTCCACTTGTAGTTGGGGGTCAGAAAGGCTTGGTAGCGGAAAGCGATTTGCGTATTCCTAATATGCGAGGGATTATGCAAGCACGCTCGAAACCTTTAAACGTGAAAGACCCAATTGAAGCAACGGCAGAAACCACTTCTGTTTCCTTCGAAAAACCAGC
>JBLHGH010000112.1:0-6989 GCA_047615425.1 Candidatus Latescibacterota bacterium | reverse complement strand
TGGACAACTACTTAGAGGAACCGCTTGTTTTATGTAAAAACGAAAAAGATCAGATTCATTGTATCAGTAATGTGTGCACACATCGAGGTAATCTCGTTGTCCAGTATCCCGGTAAAACCAATCAATTACGCTGCATGTATCATGGAAGACGTTTTGAGCTTGACGGTGCTTTTAAATCGATGCCAGAGTTTGAGGAGGCAAAAGATTTCCCACGTGCTTGTGACAACTTAAAACAATTTCAATTAAGACTTTGGGGGCCGCATTTATTTGTTGGGCTTGATCCAGCTTTTGATTTTACAGAGGTGCTTGCAATCATGCAAGAACGTGTAGGCTTTCTTCCGTTGGAACAATTTCAATTAAGGCAAGACCTAAGCAAAGACTATCTCATAAACTGCCATTGGGCGCTGTATTGCGACAACTATTTGGAAGGATTTCATATTCCATTTGTGCATGCAGATTTAAACGCATCGCTGGACTATGAAAACTACACCACCGAAATATACGAACATTGCAATCTTCAAATTGGGGTTGCAAACGATGGTGAAGAAGTATTTGATCTACCGGAGGGGCATATAGATTACGACCAAAATATTGGCGCCTATTACTACTGGGTTTTCCCAAATATGATGTTCAACTTCTACCCATGGGGACTCTCAATTAACATCGTTAAACCCATCAGCATGGAAAAAACCAAAGTTTCCTTTATTACCTATGTGTATGATGAAACCAAAATACATAGCGGTGCAGGTGCGCTTTTAGATAAGGTTGAAAGGGAAGATGAATTTGTCGTAGAAAGTGTACATCAAGGCCTTAATTCTAGGTTTTATAAAGCAGGCCGATTCTCTCCGAAACGAGAAAAAGGGGTGCACCATTTCCATTCGCTTTTAGCAAAATACGTGAACGCCTAATATGTTTCCTTTGAAAAAAATTATTAGTTTCATTTTACTAGCCCTGATACTTTCTTGTTCCGAAACGAAAAATGAAAAGATCTCAGACAAATTAGCGTTGGCACAGACTAAACCAATTGCTGAAATTTCCCTTGTAGTTTTAGGCACTATCCAAGATGCAGGGTCTCCTCATATCGCCTGTAATAAACGCTGTTGCAAAGGGCTATTCGAGAATCCTGACCCCAAAAGACAGGTTGTTTCTTTGGGAATTATTGACCGTGTAAATCAAAAAAAATACATGATTGAAGCCACACCAGATATTGCCAGGCAGGCCAAAACATTAAACATATTTTCGAACTCTGAAGCAGAATTGCCAGATGGAATTTTCCTAACACATGCCCATATTGGACATTATGCCGGTCTTATGTACCTCGGAAAAGAAGCAACCAATGCGAAGAACATTCCCGTATATGCTATGCCTAGAATGAAACAGTTTTTAGAGTCGAATGGGCCGTGGGATCAGTTGGTTTCAACAAATAACATTACTATTTCCATGATGCAAGCAGGAGAGGCTGTTGCATTGAGCGCAAATTTAAGTGTCACTCCAGTTATAGTTCCGCATCGCGATGAATATTCAGAAACGGTTGGTTACCAAATTAAAGGACCAAATAAAACAGCGCTTTTCATCCCTGACATCGACAAATGGGAGAAGTGGGAAATGTCCATCGCCCAAGTCATAAAAAGTGTTGACTACGCATTCTTAGACGCCACATTCTATGATGGCGAAGAAATTAATACCCGGGATATTTCAGAAATACCACATCCATTTATTATTGAAAGTATGGCAACGTTTAAAGACCTTCCTTCCGAAGAAAAAAACAAAATTCACTTCATACATTTTAACCATACGAACCCTGTAATAAACGAAGATAGCGAGGCGTATAAAACCGTTAAAAAAAACGGTTTTCATATAGCAAAGTACAAAGAGCTAATCCATCTTTAAGCTTTCTTTCCTGAGCAATTTGCGCTAGTTTAATCAACAAATAGAACCACATATTTATGGACGCCCTTTCTAATAAAATAAAAGCCTTTCAGAACATCTCGAAGCAGTTAGAGCCTTCGGAAGCCGAAAGAGATGAGTACGTTAAACAGCTTTCTGGATATACATCTTCCTTTATTAATACGCTTGACGAAACCCATGCTTATTCGGATGCACAGGAAGATGCTTCCCGCTTTCAGCTTGACGGCAAAAAAAAATCTTTTACAGAACTATTAGAAATATATGCTTCGGAAGTTGCTGCGAAAGGAATTAATGCAGCTTCGGGTGGACACTTAGGCTATATACCGGGAGGTGGAATCTTCACTGCGGCTTTAGGTGATTTTCTAGCGGATGTTACTAACGAATATGCAGGAATGCATTATGCGTCACCAGGTGCTGTACGCATGGAAAATGAAATATTAGATTGGATGAAATCTATTTTCGGATTTCCAAAATTGGCCGCTGGTAATCTAACCTCTGGCGGATCCATTGCCAACCTGATAGCGCTCACGGCAGCGCGCGACAAACATGGCGTGAAATCTGAACGGGTACCTACGAGCGTTATTTATATCAGCGAGCAGGCACATCATTGCATTCATAAAGCTTTGCGCATTATTGGACTGGAAGATGTAATTATTCGACATATTGATTTGGACGAAAAATCGTGTATGAGACCCGAAGACCTTTCGAAAAAGCTCGCTTTAGATCGCGCTAATGGCCTACATCCATTTCTAGTGATTGCTTCTGCCGGAACAACAGATACGGGTGCCGTTGATCCGTTACTTCAGATAGGAGAAATTGCAAAATCTAATGAGATATGGTATCACGTGGACGCTGCCTATGGCGGTTTTTTTATTCTTACTGAAAGTAAAAAAAATCTGTTTGTGGGCATCGAAATGGCCGATTCTTTGGTAATTGATCCTCACAAAGGACTGTTTTTACCCTACGGCATTGGAGCTGTTTTAGTAAAAGATATTGATACAATTTATCATTCCCATTTTCTGCGAGCCAATTATATGCAGGATGTTATCGGAGACGAATCACCCATCAATCCAGCGGACGTTTCTCCAGAACTAACCAAGCACTTTAGAGGTATGCGGCTTTGGTTACCGCTTCAATTACACGGCATTGAGCCCTTTGTAGCATGTCTGGAAGAGAAGCTGTTGCTTACTCAATATTTTAGGTCAAATCTAAAAGACCTTGGGTTTCAACTAGGGCCAGAACCTGATCTTTCGGTGAGCTATTTCTGGTATCCAGTTGACAGTGGAGATGAAAATGCATTCAATGAAAAATTAATGAAGGTAATTCACAAAGACGGCGAAATATTCTTAAGCTCTACTGTAATAAAAGGGAAATTTGTTATTAGAATGGCAATTTTATCCTTCCGAACTAAATTAGAAACTATTGACAAGGCGGTGGAAATGATAGCACGCGCTTTGAAGGCAACAACTCAATCATAAAATAACAGCATTCTGGCATTTTTACACACTCCATTATTTTATAGAGGCTTGATCTTTGAAGTAGCAACAGAAATGCACATGGCAATAGTCGTGGGCTAATACACAAATACATTGTTACTTTACTAGAAAAGCATTCGATTAATACCGCTATGCTTAGAATTACATTCCGATTTCCATACCTTTGAAAGGCGACGCCCTCATGGCACTGCCTATTTAAATTAATAGCATGAAACTACACGCCCTTTGCCTCCTTTTATTTTTAGGTTTTTATCCGCTGAGTTCAGCTCAGAATAGGAAGATCCCAATAGACACCATGATAGTAACCAATCACGTTTCTACAATTAATGGTGCTAAAATAGCCTACGAAGCAATAGCTGGAATGCAACCCGTTTGGGACGAAATGGGGGAGCCTATTGCCACATTGCAATATACCTACTACAAAAGAACCAATGCTGGGAGCAATGAAACTCGACCTCTTTTAATCTCATTTAATGGCGGTCCTGGCTCCGCATCTGTTTGGATGCATGTAGCGTATACTGGCCCTCAAATTCTTAATATTGATGACGAAGGATATCCTGTACAACCGTATGGGGTGAGCGAAAATCCATATTCTGTTTTGGACGTAGCCGATATTGTTTTTGTAAACCCTGCCAATACAGGGTATTCCAGAACCATCCCTGAGAGTGGTAAAGAAGTAGATCGTGATACGTTTTTTGGAATTAATGCAGATATCACCTATCTCGCTGAATGGCTAAATACTTTCGTTAGTAGACATAACAGATGGCGTTCGTCTAAATATATTATAGGTGAAAGCTATGGAGGAACGCGCGTTGCTGGGCTAGCTCTAGAATTACAAGAAAGACAGTGGATGTATCTTAACGGAGTTATTATGGTGTCCCCTGCAGATTATCTCGTTTTTAATAGTGATCCTGCGGTGTCTTCAGCTTTAAATCTCCCATATTTTACTGCCGCCGCTTGGCATCACAAGATGTTACCCCCAGCCTTGCAGCAAAAAGATTTACTCGAAATATTGCCAGAATCTGAAGCATATGCCATCAATAAACTCATGCCTGCAATTGCCAAGGGTGGATTTATTTCTCCAGTAGAAAAACAAGAAGTGGCTAATAAAATAGCCTATTATTCTGGACTTTCTACCAAGTCCGTTTTACAAAACAATTTAGATGTTCCTACGCGATTTTTCTGGAAGGATCTCCTTCGTAACAAGACCGGAAACTCCATTGGACGTCTTGATTCGCGTTATCTTGGACTCGATAAAACGGAAGCTGGAATTGCACCCGATTACAGCCCCGAATTAACGTCATGGCTTCATTCTTTCACTCCTGCTATCAATTTTTATATGCGCGAGCATCTCAATTTTAAGACAGATATCAAATACAATATGTTTGGATCAGTACATCCTTGGAATAATGAAAATAATAATGTGCGTGACAATCTTCGAAAGGCAATGGCAGAAAACCCATACCTCAATGTATTATTCCAATCTGGTTATTATGATGGTGCAACAACTTATTTTAATGCGAAATACACGATGTGGCAGTTAGATCCAAGTGGGAAAATGAAAGATAGATTAAAGTTTGAGGGCTATAGAAGTGGACATATGATGTATTTGCGAAGAGAAGATTTGAAAGCCGCGAACGATCATTTAAGAGCATTTATTCAAAATACCCAGGCTAAAGGGAAATCCGCGAAGTATTAATCTACCCCTCCTCCTTCGTCTGATAACCAGAGGCATATTTCTTTTCTAATTCAGCCTGAAACTCTTCCATAACTGGCTTTACCGTACTTTCAGGAAGATCTGCAATTCGAATATACATCAAGCCATCAACTGCATTATTGAAAAGTGGATCTACATTAAAAGCAACCACTTTGGCGTTCTGCTTAATATACTTTTTAATCAGCACTGGTAGGCGTAAACTTCCTGGTTCCACTTCATCAATGATTTTGTCGAATTTATTTAAATCGGCAGCACTTTCATCAAAAATAAAATCCTTATCAGCATCTTTTAATTTGACCTTATACTCTTTTTTAGGATTGATATACTGAGCCACATAGGGATCATAATAGTTTGATTTCATGAATTCAATCATCAAAGATTTAGAAAAATCAGAAAACTTATTACTGATGCTAACCCCGCCTATCAAGAAGCGATGTTCTGGAAATCTAAGTGTGGTATGAACAATCCCCTTCCATAGTAAAAATAAAGGCATTGGTCGCCCTTGATATTCGCTCGTAATAAAAGCACGTCCCATTTCAATGGATTTGCTCATCATGTCATACAGCTCTGGTTCGAAACGGAATAGGTCTTGGAGATAAAACCCATCAATACCATGTTCAGCAAAAATCTTAGACCCAAGTCCCATTCTATAAGCACCTGCCATCTTTTTCGCCTCCTTATCCCAGAGAAACATATGGTGGTAATAGGTGTCAAAATGATCTAAATCTAAAGACTTGTTTGTCCCCTCTCCAACTTCCCGGAAGGTGATTTCACGAAGTCTGCCAATTTCCCGCAAGATATTAGGCACTTTTTCCGCGGAAGCCAGATACACTTCATAGTTTTTACTCACTAAAAGGCGTTTATCTTCGGCTAAAAGTGTAGCAATCTCTGCCTCCATTGCCTCAACAGAAACTGGACCTGCTATCTTTTTCGGCTGCTGCTTGATTTTTATGGTCTTAGGAATACTCTCTAATAATTTTTTCTTCTGAAATGGATTAGAAAGCATATACGTTTTCTTCCGAAGGAAATCAGTATATGCATCTAAGGTTTCATGCTCAGATTGATCTGCGATAGAAATTGCATTTCCTATACGCACTTTTATCACTCTGCCTTTTTGCGTTAATACTTCTGACGGTAATTTAGCTGTGCGAAGGGTATCGCTCATCTTCGCCAAGCGATAGAAAAATGAACTGTTTTTTGCATGAAAATAGATTGGAACTACCGGCACCTCAGCCTTCTTAATCAATTTCATGGCTGCCACTTCCCAAGGCTTGTCCACAACTAACTTCCCGTCTTTATAGGTGGACACTTCTCCTGCCGGGAAAACTCCCAGTGGATGCCCTGCTCGCAAATGCGTAATAGCAGTCTTAAAGCCCGTAAAGCTAGACTTGACTCCCTTTCTCTCTTCAAACGGATTTACTGGCATTACATATGGCTTTAAAGGCTCAATGCGGTGCAGTAAAAAATTAGCCATTATTTTAAAATCTGGCCGTTTTTCGAGCAATAATTTTAATAGCAAAATACCATCGATACCACCTAGAGGATGGTTTGAAATAGTAATAAAAGGGCCTGTCTTTGGAATTCGTTTGAAGTCCTCTTCGGGAATTTCAAAATTGATTTCAAGTTCGTCTAAAAGTGCATTTATAAAATCTAAATCACTGAGGTGTTTATTTCGATCATAAATTTTGTTAATCGTCGAAATATTGAGGACCTTCATGAGTGACCAGCCAATAAAAGTGCCAACAAAGCCAAACTTGTCGACATTAATAACTTTCGCTACTTCTTTGGCATTAACTAGTCCCATAGGTTATTTTAGTTGTTACGAAACACAAATATAGGTAAAGGAATCAAACTATTCTTTCACTACA
>JBLHGH010000111.1:0-7058 GCA_047615425.1 Candidatus Latescibacterota bacterium | reverse complement strand
AACCCTTATCCTCCCAGTTTCCACCAAAGATGACACCAGTGTTTTCATCGAAAAACGAAATACTATAAATACCCGTCATAGCCTTTCCTTGAATAATAGGCGTGTTATAAACCTCCCAAGTCTTGCCTTTGTCGGCCGAATGGAACACGCGTGATTTGATCCCGCCACTAGCAATCCACACATGGTCCTCTACAATGGCAATATTTGTATTACTTGCGGCAAAGGCTGCTTCAGATTCTTCAGTTTTTGGCAGTTCACTACAGGGCGTTTTATGCCAACTATCTCCACCATCTCGTGTAATCAAAATTGAAAGGCAATCTTCTGTAGGGTCACCCATGGCAATCCCTTCGGCGTCATTCCAAAAAGCAATAGCATCATAAAACACCTTCTCCCCTTCCTCTATATAAACTTCTTCCATGGCGGTGGCTTCAAATTCATCAACACTTATTTTATAAAGCACTCCAGGATTGGCAATACTTAAAACAAACACAGCATCTTTTATTGTAGCAATAGCTCTAAAACTAAGAAGCGAATCATTGTACCTAATAGTGGTTAACTTAGGAATAAGTCCATCTATCAAACCTACCCGACCATTATTCGCTGCAAACCATACTTGCGTCGCACTCACTGGCGCAATGGCGCGAATGCTTAAACTATCTTCAAAAACCTTGGCAGTAGAGACAGATGTAAAACTTGGCTTTTTATCTGATTCACAGGAAAATACAAAGAAACTTAAGACGACTATTAAAATTATGCGCATAACTATTTTTTAATCAAAAGTAAGTAAAATAGTAGATGATATTGTGATACCTTTGCAGGCAATTTAACAGAAATGAAACTACACCGTAATTTAGTATTTGCCACCGTTGATTCCCTAGATGCGATCTTCAATGAAGGCAAGCAAGCAGACAAGGTTTTAAGAGGTACTATGAAGCGAGATAAACGCTGGGGTTCTAGAGACCGAGGCTTTATAGCTGAAACCACCTATGATATTGTGCGCTGGAAACGATTATACGCTGAAATTGCGGAGGTAAACGAACCATTTGATAGATCTAATTTGTTCAGATTATTCGCGGTATGGGCAACCTTAAAGGGTATTAAATTACCAGATTGGAAGCAACTAGAAGACACCCCCACGAGACGAATTAAAGGAAGGTTTGATGAATTATCGAAGGTTCGAGCGATTCGGGAATCCATTCCAGATTGGTTGGATGCCTTAGGTGCAAAAGCGCTTCCGAAGAAATGGGACAAAGAAATTGCAGCCTTAAACCAACAGGCTGATGTTATTCTAAGAGTTAATCCATTAAAGTCGGATGTAAAATCCGTTCAGAATGAGCTTAATGATTTAGATATAGAAACCAATCCCATTAAAGGATATCCATATGCATTAAAGCTGAAAGAACGTGCTAACGTTTTTACGTCGGATGCTTTTAAAAATGGTTGGTTTGAAGTACAGGATGCCTCCTCTCAAAAAGTGGCCGAAGTATTGGCTCCTGAGCCGGGTATGCGTATTATAGATGCGTGTGCGGGAGCTGGTGGAAAGAGCTTACACATTGCCTCACTTATGGAAAACAAAGGGCAGGTTGTTTCTTTAGACATCTACGAAAGCAAACTTACTGAACTAAAGAGGAGAGCTAGACGTAATGGTATTCATAATATTGAAACACGCCTTATTGATTCTACAAAAGCGATTAAGAAGTTAATAGGTAAAGCAGACAAGGTACTCATCGATGCCCCTTGTAGTGGACTTGGAGTTCTTAGACGTAACCCAGATTCGAAATGGAAATTATCCCTTGAAGCTTTAGAACGAATAAAGGAAACACAACGCGAGATCCTGTCATCTTATTCACGTATGGTAAAAGAAGGAGGGCAGTTGGTTTATGCTACCTGCTCCATATTACCTTCGGAAAATAACGAACAGGTTAGGACGTTTTTAGCTTCGGAAGCGGGAACAGATTTTAGTCTTTTAAAAGAGCATAAAATTTATGTAAGTGAGTCCGGCCATGACGGATTCTATATTGCATTACTTCAGAAGAAATAAAATTCATAAAACATTAATTTAAAGCATAAAAAAAAGCCCTCTTAAACGAGGGCTTTTTTAATACAATAAATGCTATGCATTAGCGAATAAGAATCTGCTTACTTACAGACTCAGTTCCATTTGTAATCTTAACAACATAAACGCCAGTTGCAGCTGCACTCATATTAAATGTAGCTTTATAACCGTTAGTCTGAGCGTTCAATAAGCCTCCTGCATATTCTTTTCCAAGAATATCAAAGATCTTATAAGACATAGCTCCAAAGTCGTTACTTGTACTATAAAATACTTCATAGTTACGATCTTGAATAGGGTAGATTAACAACCCTTCTTGTCCTAACGTAGTATCTTCAATACCTAAATTATCATCTCTAAAGTCCTTCGAAAAAGCATCATTTGTTGCAAGCATATCTCCACTAAGTGCCGTTACTATCTCAATAGTATAAGTAACACCAGCAGTTGACATATCTAAAGTTGTTGCAAACGTATGCGATCCTGAACTACTAGCAGCAATTGTGCCCGAGAATGTTTCAGTAGCCATTAGAATTCCATCAAAATACAATTCAACATCAAAGCCTGTCTGTGAGCTACTACCAAAATTGTAAATATCCGCGGTTACAGTTTCAGATGCAGTATAAGGCGCAGTTGACGGCGCTGTAATGCTATATGCTCCAACGTCATTTGTAAGAAGTGGCTCCAATTCAAATGCAGCAATTCGTGTTCTCCAAGAATTAATGGTTGCAAAATACTGGCTTGTGTGCCAGAACGTGCTTCCATTAGGATCTATTGTCATTTGAGCATAATCTCCAAATCTGTTTGTGTTTGACTGGAAAGCTCCTCCTTCAAAAATTGAAGTTTCAGGGAAGGTCATAATCCCAAGGGGATCTCCATCCAATCTACCTGTATAGCGCATTCCAACATTTAAGGTTTTACTTGACACATTGTAACCTAACGCAATATTACCATTCGCATCCATTGAGTTACTACCCATAAAGCGGCTTATGCCATCAGGCATAGACCATGTTCCTTCTTGATACACTGAGAATGGTCCAGTACCAGTATTTCTTAATTCAACCCATCTAATAGCACCTTGCTTAAGACCGTTCTGTCCTCCAATATCTGAGTTGAAGTTTATAACAAAAGAGTTGTGTCCTGGGAAGCTTCGGTAATTAGCCATATACGATATAACACCACTCGCACCATCCACACGTTGGTTGGTACTTGGTTGGTCAAAGTCTCCAGAACCAAATGGTCTAAAGAAACTATCAAAGTCTGCAATAGGAATAATAGCAGGAGCCGAAACAGTGCTGATTCCAGCAAAATCGATATCTAATTCCCAAATTTTCAAGTGATCATCACTAATCCCAGGCCAAGAATCATCCTGCAAATAAATAATGTATCCTGGCGCTCCAGCTGGTGGTAAGGTTGTACCTAATAAATTTGCTGGTTCAGGGCTAAATACTGTATTCGGATTACGAACAACTCCAGGTAAGTTAAACCCAACAATTGCTGGGCTAGGATCTCCTGCAAGCATAGCAACTCTATCTAAAGCATAGGTTGTATTCCCTTGAAACTTATTAGCGGTCATATAGTAAGCATCTGGCCAAATATTATAGTGTGGGTAATCTGGGAATGCATCTAATGGAAAAGAGTACACATTATACGTTCCTGTTGGATCTGCCGTTGTTGACATTCCAATAATCAGCGCATCGGTGCTAATTTGAAATTGGCTAACAAAAAAGCGATCTGCAAGCTGGTCATACATAACAATAGGATCTCCATTACTTGAACCATTTCCTAAGAAGGACCCTAAACTTGTTGGTCCAGCTAATAGCCCACCAGATTTATCAAAAATCTTAACAACTAAATTTACTGCATGTACATAATGGTTTGGCCCTACTGCTCCAGATGGATCCGGAGGTACTGCCTGCCCTTCAGCTATAGAAGCACCTTGAAAGTTTTCAACAAGATTACGAGACTGGTAAAATGCAGCTTCAGTTTGTACTAGTGGGTCATGACCATCAGGAGAGCCTCCTGTTGGTTCAATGTTCGTACCGTTGAATTGCTGATTGATAATAATTACAGATGTGGCTTCCTCATCCAAGACCTCCATGGTTGGTGCGTCACGCAATGGAATTGTCTCACCTAAAAAGGTTCCTTGTGAAATCACAACAGGCGGAAAAGTCTCCTGAGCAAAAGCACTAGAACAAACTATTATAGCAAAGATTAATAGTAATGTTTTTGTTTTCATGTTAACTTTTTTTTAAGAATTAGTAGAATTAAATGCAAGATATTGATAAATAATCAATCTTGGATAGTATTTTAAAAAAGGCTGCATGATTTTCACCTACAGCCTTGAGAATAAATAATTAACTAAAAGCTACTTAACAATTATTTTTGTTGAAGCATACTTTGTAGCTTGTTGACTTCCCATCTTAATAAAGTAAACACCACTTTGGGCAATCGACATGTCTAATTTTACTTGGTAAGAATCACCGTCCTTTTGAACAGTCTTAAACTTCAACTGCTGCCCTAGCACATTATATATAGCAATGTAGGCAGGACCCTCAAGATTTGTGATAAGTCGGATATCAAACTGATTGTTTGGTAATGACGTAGCAATTAATTCAGACTGCTCAAGAGCAAAGTCTTGTACACCTAGAACTCCAATGTTTGCAGTATAATCTTCTGTTTCACCAAATGTTGTTTCTTCACAAGCATCTGGCGGAACTGGTGCGTTCCAATTGGTCTTTGCTCGCATACGGTGCATTCCAACAGCAGCTCCAGCCGGAACAACTAAATCCATTGTCTCCGTATATGAACCTTGATTTTGTCCCGGTGCGATAACGTAATTATCTACAACAAGCTCATTCGGAGTAAACGTGAAATTATCATCGAAATCAATCCAAACACTCACGAATTGATCTCCCCAGCCAGTTGTTACAGTTAGGTCATAGGTAGCATCCACATCAAGGTTTGCAACTTGACCGGTAAAATCTCCGTAACCTTCACACCCCGAAGGATTGTTTATTTCAGCAACAGAAAATAGTTGGAAACCATCTCCTAATGAACAATCCATCATTGGCATACATAATAAGTTTTCAATTTGCACGGTAGTAGCATCATTAATTACAACAGAATCACCAGCTAAGTTAGTAGTAACTGTTAGGTTATACGTCCCTAATTCTGAAAAATCTCCTTGAGTTGCAAAGTTAAATATCACTTCTTCCTCAGAAAGAATAGTTGGTGTAAAAGTTTCAATTACTGGTGTACCGCCATTAATGGTATACTGAACATCAAATCCAGTTTGAGAAGCAGCACCAAAGTTTTTAACAGTAATAGAGATAGTCTCTAGTCCTAATCCTGAACCACTCTGAGGAGCTAATACTTCAGTTGCCCCAACATCGTTGGCAAATAAGTGGATTACTTCTTTAGTGAATGGGTCATTGTTAGCAAATTCATCTCCTATTAAAACAGTTTTAGCTTCTAAACTATAGGTTGTTCCTACAGCCGATAAATCAACCGTCTGTGTAAAAGTATAAGATTCAACAGCACCTGCTAGAATAGTCCCAGTATAAGTTTCAGTAGCAACTAATCCTCCGTCTACTCTTAGCTCTACAGAGAAGTTGGACTGATCTGCCGATCCAAAATTTCTAATATTCACCTCAACTGTTTCAGCAGCGGTTAATATCCCATTAGATGGTGAAATAATAGCATTTACTCCAAGGTCATTACTAAAACCACCAGAAAGTGTGAATGATGCAACTCTGGAAGACCAGTTATTTGTTTGTGGAAAATATTCAGCAGTATGCCAGAAGGTAAAGTTATCTGGATCCATGGTTAGATGTGAGTAGTCTCCAAAACGATTTGAAAACGTTTGTACTCCAACACCATCAACAATGGTTGTCTCTGCAATAGTCATTTGTCCTAATGGGTCACCATCAAAACGTCCCGTATAGCGAATACCTGCCGGCAAGTTTGCGCTGGCAATATTAAAAGCAAGACCAATATTTCCTGCCGCATCCATCGCAGCACTACCCATAAAACGGCTATTTCCATCTGCTGGCGCATAGGTTCCTTCTTGAAATATACTCCATGGGTTCCCAGCGTCATTACGTAATTCTATCCAACGAACTCCGGAAGTATCATTTCCATCAACATCTGTGTTAAACGTAATTACCCAAGAATTATGTGTTCCGAAACTTCTATAATTTGCAGCATAAGAAATCACACCACCAATCATATCGATTTTTTGATTTGTACCGGGCTGCTCAACATCTCCACTTCCAAAGGGAGCAAAAACAGAATCAAACGGCGCAGTTGGAATTTCAAGAGCAGCAGAAATGGCAGAATTACCAATTGTGCCCCAATCCATTGTAATCTCCCAAACTTTTAGGTGATCAAAAGTTACACCATTCCAACCATCATCTTGAAGGTAGGTTATATAACCTGGTACATTTGCTGGAAACGTTGTTCCTAATAAATTAGCAGGCTCTGGGCTTAATACTGTATTTGTGTTCTGAACATATCCTGGCAGTGGGAATCCCGCTATTTGAGGATTAGGACCTCCAGCTATAATCACGTCACGTTCTAAAACATAGACCTTATTTGTACCTCCTTTATTTGCCGTTAGGTAATACCCGTCAGGCCAAATACTAAAGTGTGGGTAATCTGGAAAAGAATCAAATATATATTGATACACATTATAGGTTCCTGTTGGATCAGGAGAGGTAGATACTCCTAATACTATAGAACTACCTGCAGATCCAAACTGACTCACAAAATAGCGATCTGCTAGTTGGTCATACATTAAGATTGGGTCACCACTGTTGTTACCTGAACCAAGGAAGCTTCCTAAATCTGTTGGCCCAGCTAATACATTTCCGGATTTATCAAAAATCTTGATTGCTACATTTACGGCTGCTATATAGTGATTTGGTCCGGCAGCACCCGTTGGATCCGGCGGTGTAAACCCTCCACCTTCTCCGCTTGTTAATCCGTCAAAATTCTCTTCCAAAGC
>JBLHGH010000110.1:0-7092 GCA_047615425.1 Candidatus Latescibacterota bacterium | reverse complement strand
CTGTAGGATCAATATTAATAGATGTATCTGAAATAAACAAAGGGCCTCTTTTGGTCAACATCATATTTGTTGTGGCCACTTTGCTCACACCGTCAAATCTACCTATCGTTTCAAGTACTGGTCTCACTACGGCAGGATACGCCCTAGAATAACCAGAAATCATAGCGTCTGCATCTCCTTCGTTGACCATCATTGCTGCAAAATAATTGCGAGAACGCATCATGTTTTGAGCATCAAAATAAGTAATTCCATTTCGTTGTCTATTCTTAAAATGCTTCTCTGCGTAGCGATTTCTTTGCGCCGTTTCTTCATCACTTTTAGGATCGATTATCATCACTTTTGCGTCATATTCAATCTGCTCCATCAACTCTTCAATCACTTCTCTTCTTCCTAATAAAATAGGAATAGCCACTCCTTCATCATGGACTATTTGGGCAGCCTTCAAAACATCAAGGTGATCAGCCTCTGCAAAGACAATGCGCTTTGGATTGGTCTTAGCCCGATTCATTAAGAGTCTGACAATTTTATTATCACTCCCCATCCGTTCATTAAGTTCATCTTCATATTTCTGCCAGTCTGTTATGGGCGCTTGCGCCACACCACTCTCCATAGCAGCTTTTGCCACCGCTGGGGGAACTCTAGAAATAAGTCTTGGATCAAAAGGCTTTGGTATAATATAATCTGTCCCAAAATTTAATTTTGTCTCTCCATAGGCAATATTCACTTGCTCTGGCACTGCTTCTTTAGCTAACGCTGCAAGCGCTTTCACTGCCGCCATTTTCATAGCCTCATTGATCTTAGTCGCACGCACATCAAGCGCACCTCTAAAAATAAATGGGAACCCAAGTACATTATTCACTTGGTTAGGATGGTCGCTACGACCGGTAGCCATAATAATATCGTCGCGGGTTTTACAAGCAAGCTCGTACTCTATTTCTGGATCTGGGTTTGCCATAGCAAAAACAATAGGACGCTTGGCCATAGACTTTAACATCTTAGGGGTGACAATATTTGCAACAGACAATCCCACAAAAACGTCTGCATCTTTCATAGCCTCATCCAGCGTATCAATCTTCCTACTTGTTGCAAACTCCTCTTTTTCTGGAGTTAAATTATCACGATCTTTTCTAATGACTCCTTTACTATCGAGCATCACAATGTTTTTTGCGCTCGCACCAAAGGCCTTATATAACTTAGTACAAGAAACAGCCGCAGCACCTGCACCACTAATTACAATCTTTACTTTCCCTATTTTTTTCTTGGTAATTTCTAAAGCATTTAATAATGCAGCGGCAGATATGATTGCCGTCCCGTGCTGATCATCGTGCATTACAGGAATATCTAGTTCGTCCCTGAGCCTACGCTCAATTTCAAACGCTTCTGGTGCTTTAATATCTTCTAGGTTAATCCCTCCAAAAGTAGGAGCAATGTTCTTTACAGTCTCAATAAAAGACTCCACGTCTTCAGTGCCTATCTCGATATCAAATACATCTATATCTGCAAAAATCTTAAAAAGCAATCCTTTCCCTTCCATTACTGGCTTTGAAGCTTCTGGACCTATATTTCCTAGACCCAAAACAGCCGTTCCGTTTGAGATCACTGCGACTAGATTCCCTTTTGCAGTGTATTTATAAACGTTCTCAATATCCTTGGCAATCTCTAGACAAGGCTCGGCAACCCCAGGAGAATAAGCCAACGACAAATCTCTTTGTGTAGCGTACTTCTTAGTAGGCACAACCTCGATCTTACCCGGCTTTGGCTTAGCATGATATAATAAGGCCTCTCTTCGCTTGCTTTGTTTACTCATATAGTGGGAAATTAACTTGTATCACAAATATAATTAATCTTAGTGATGCATTTTTTCTTGAGGCAAGTATTTGTTTTGAATCATCGAGATAGGATACAAGACTAGTGTAAGTTTTTGAAAAGGCGCATTCAATATACTTAACGAATTTAGGATCAGAGACAATTTGTTAGTCTTGATTCTAAGACAAAAATCACTTCTTTTTCAAAAAATCAATATTCCTTTTCAACCCAGTATACTTCGTTCTTTTTATGGGACTCATTTTAAAGATTTCTGTAAACACTTCTTGGGTGATTTCTTCCCATTCTTTTTTATCCATCGCGAGCAACTTTGGATTTGGATCAAAAAGGGGTTCGCGATGTGATTGACTAAAACGATTCCAGGGACACACATCTTGGCATACATCACAGCCAAACATCCAGTCATCCATAGTACTTCTGAAATGTTCTGGGATTTCATTTTTAAGCTCTATCGTTGCATAAGAGATACACTTGCTGCCATCAACCACGTATGGATCTACTATAGCCTGAGTAGGGCACGCATCTATGCAGGCGGTGCAGCTTCCGCAATGGTCTGTGACCGGCGTGTCATAGTCTAATTCTAAATCAACAATCAACTCGGCTATAAAGTAAAAGGAGCCTACTTGTTTGGTTAAAAGATTGCTGTGTTTTCCCATCCATCCCAAACCACTTTTTGCAGCCCATGCTTTGTCAAGCACTGGCGCACTATCAACAAAAGCACGCCCGTGAACGTCGCCTATTTCCGAAGTAATAAAGTGGAGTAGTTCTTTTAATTTGTCCTTGATAACGACGTGGTAATCGCTGCCGTATGCATATTTCGAAATTTTAAAAGCGGCTTCATTCTGTTCCTTCTCCGGAAAGTAATTAAGCAATAAGGAAATCACAGTCTTGCTGCTTTCGACTAATTTTGTAGGGTCAAGACGTTTGTCAAAATGGTTCTCCATATAAGACATCTCGCCATGCATATTCTTATTAAGCCACGCTTCGAGTCGCGGTGCTTCTTCCTCTAGAAAACCTGCTTTGCTCATGCCGCAAGACAGAAAACCAAGGCGTTTGGCCTCGGCTTTAATTAGGGAAGTGTTATATGTTGTCGATGACACGTTGAACTATCTTTTCTGAAATTGTAAGATAGCATTTTTAGGCTTTAATGTAATCAATGGTGTTATTTCAATTTCGGAAGTTTTATGCGCTATTTTGAAGTTTGACACTAGTGTTTGTAAAGCCATTACCATCTCGTAAATTGCAAAATTATTGCCGACACACATACGAGGGCCTGCCCCAAAAGGGAAGTAGTGTGACGAATATTCTTTTTTAGCAACTCCCATAAAACGTTCGGGCTTGAAGGCTAATGGTGCTTCCCAAAAATCTGGATCTTTGTGAATCTCATATAAAGAGAACAATAAACTGGAACCTTTAGGGATCTCCATCTTTTCAAAAACATCATCTTCAATATTCACTCTATCTATGAAATAGGCAGGCGGATAGAGTCGCATAGACTCTTCTATGACCGCTTTTGTATAAGGGCTTTCTTTTAAACGCTGCATCAAGTCTTCTGAAGTAAAACGTTGCATCTCTTGCATAATTTGCTCTTGCACCTCTGGATGTTGCGCCAAGAGCTGGGCAGCAAATGTGAGTGCGTTACTTGTGGTCTCGTGCCCTGCTGTAAATAGGATAAGTAACTCATCTATCAACTGTTCTTCTTCCATTGCGCTACCATCTTCATAGCGCGCATCGAGAAGCATATCTAATAAGTCATCAAAACGCTCGTCCCCTTTCTTGCGTTCTACGATAAGCTTCTTTAAAATCGTTCTAGCTTCTCCTGTTAAAGCAACATGCTTTTCTATTTTACCACTTGCTTTAAACCACCAACCTAAATAGGGTTGTCTCAATTCTCTCACGAGCATATTTTGAGCAGCTTCTGTTATATGCTGGATTTGATTTATTTCTTCATTATCGATCGCACTACTAAACAATGATTTTGCTACCGTTTGAAACGCGAGATCATTCATGATTGGGAAAATATCAAAATCTGTAAGGGTTTCAATCTTTAAAATTTCTGAAGTAATGGCAGCCTTAATGTTGTCTAGCAGCAACATCAATTGCTTTTTATGAAATGCTGGCTGTATAAGTTTTCGCTGTGTTTGCCAGTGCGCTCCTTCTGCCGTAAGAAGTCCTTTACCTACGTATTTTGCAAGGTCTTTTGTCTGGATGGTTGACTTTGCGTAGTTGCGCTGATTTTTCTGTAAGACATATTGTAATAATCCCGCATCTCGAGAAAATATAACGGAATCTGTAAAGCTGATATTGAGCCGAAATGTATTTCCTAATCGCTCAAAATTGTCTTTATGAAAAGGCAATGGGTTTTTAAGGATATCAAGCGAATGTTTTAAAAATCGTGCTAATGATACTTCTGGAATTTGGTTTTTATCTTTCATTAAAATAATCCTCCTTGTATGAGGCCTTTTACTTTTCCTAAATGTTTGTATGCTGCTTCTGTCACTTCACGACCTCTGGGGGTACGCATTATAAATCCTTGCTGTATCAAGAATGGCTCATATACTTCTTCTATAGTTTCTGGAGATTCTGACACGGCTGTTGCAATGGTGGTTATACCTACTGGGCCTCCTTTAAACTTGTCAATAATAGTGGTCAAAATTTTATTGTCCATTTCATCCAGACCATGAGCGTCCACATTTAAGGCATTTAAGGCAAATTTTGCGATGGCAATATCAATTTTTCCGTCACCCTTAATTTGGGCGAAATCTCGCACTCTTCTTAATAGTGCATTTGCGATACGAGGCGTTCCTCTACTACGCCCTGCAATCTCAATAGCTGCCTCCATAGAGATAGGCATATTTAATATGGTAGCGCTACGCTGTAAGATGGTGGTGAGCAATTCTGTTGTGTAATATTGTAGTCTTGATGTAATTCCGAATCGAGCTCTCATAGGAGCCGTTAATAATCCAGAACGCGTGGTTGCTCCTACTAAGGTAAATGGCGCCAAATGGATTTGAACTGATCTTGCATTAGGACCAGACTCTATCATAATATCTATCTTATAATCTTCCATCGCTGAGTATAAATACTCCTCTACAATGGGACTAAGACGATGAATTTCGTCAATAAAAAGCACATCTCTTTCTTCAAGATTGGTAAGCAGACCCGCCAAATCTCCCGGCTTATCAAGCACTGGCCCAGAGGTAACTTTTATGCCCACTTCTAGTTCATTAGCAAGAATGTGCGCTAAGGTTGTTTTACCCAATCCTGGAGGGCCATGAAAGAGCGTGTGATCCAATGCTTCATCTCTTTGCTTAGCTGCTTGAACAAAAATTTGCAAGTTTTCTAAGGCTTGATCCTGACCTGTAAAATCTTCAAAAGAAAGCGGTCTTAACGTTTTCTCAATATCTATATCTTGAGGACTTAGGTTTTCTTCAGAAGGATCAAGGAATTCATTCATAACACAAATATACGAAGGGAAAACCTAACCAGATGCCAGTGGTATCATGATTTGAACATTTATGAGATAATATTTTCTGCTTATTAAAGCGATTTTATTATCAATAAATACCAAACTTTTCTTATCTCAGGATTGCCCAAAAACAAGTTGTCACTAGCGTTGTCAGTCTTCTTTGTAAGGGTGTTTAAAGATAAAAACCCCCTCATTTCTGAAAGGGCTTTTAATAAGTTTAGGACTTCAATATCTTATTTAATTATAAGAAACTCCCCAAGATGGCTTAATGATTCATTTCTTCTTCATTTTCCTGAAGTGGAATATGTTGTGGGACATAATCTTGTCCAGCAATCACATAGTCAGTTTCATCTTTATTCAACTTACTATAGTCATAAGACCAACGGTGAACTTCTGGAAGAGGTCCATCCCAATTTCCGTGTATATGCTTCATCTCTGCCGTCCATTCTAGTGTTGTCGATTTCCAAGGATTCTTAGGTCCTATTTTTCCGAAGAACATAGAGCTAATAAAGTTATATAAGAATACTAGTTGCGCACCTGCTGTGATAATCGCAAATATCGTGATGATTACATTTACATCTGCAAGGTCATCAAAATAAGGGAAGGCTGTGTTTGTATAGTAACGTCTTGGCAATCCTGCCATCCCGATAAAGTGCATAGGGAAGAAAACGCCATATGCCCCTACGATAGTTACCCAAAAGTGAAAATATCCTAAGTTCTTATTCAACATTCTACCTTCAAACATTTTAGGAAACCAATGATACACTCCAGCAAATAAACCATACAAAGCAGAGATACCCATTACTAAGTGGAAGTGAGCTACTACGAAGTACGTATCGTGAACGTTGATATCTAAGGCGCTATCTCCTAAGATGATTCCTGTAAGTCCACCTGTAATAAAAGTAGATACGAAACCTATAGAAAACAACATTGCGGTATTCATTTGCAGATTCCCTTTCCAGAGTGTGGTTATCCAGTTAAAGGATTTTACCGCTGACGGAATGGCAATTAATAATGTTGTAAATGTAAATACAGAGCCTAAAAATGGATTCATTCCTGAGATAAACATATGGTGACCCCATACGATTGTCGATAAAAAGGCAATGGCTAGAATAGACATAACCATCGCTCGATATCCAAAAACAGGTTTTCGTGCATTGGTTGCCAGAATTTCTGAAACCATACCCATCGCAGGCAGGATGACAATATATACTTCTGGGTGCCCTAAGAACCAAAATAAGTGTTCAAACAATACTGGTGATCCCCCTTGATTATGTAATACCTCTCCAGCAATATAAATATCTGATAAGAAGAAGGAAGTTCCAAAACTCCTATCCATAATTAGCATTAATGCTGCAGATAATAATACTGGAAATGAAACCACACCAATTACTGCTGTGATAAAGAAAGCCCAGATTGTTAATGGAAGTCTAGTCATAGACATTCCTTTTGTTCTCATATTAAGTACCGTTACAATATAGTTAAGTGATCCTAATAGTGAGGAAGCAATGAAGATTGCCATAGACACTAACCATAAAGTCATCCCTGTTCCAGAACCCGGTATTGCCTGTGGCAATGCACTTAAAGGAGGGTAGATAGTCCAACCCGCAGATGCTGGTCCAGCTTCTACAAATAGAGACATTAACATAATGACACTTGATAAAAAGAATAACCAAAAAGAAACCATGTTCAAAAATCCAGAGGCCATATCTCGTGCTCCAATTTGCAACGGAATTAAAAGGTTACTAAACGTACCACTCAGTCCTGCTGTTAATACGAAGAATACCATAATGGTACCG
>JBLHGH010000109.1:0-7119 GCA_047615425.1 Candidatus Latescibacterota bacterium | reverse complement strand
CGAACAGTTATCAGTTCCAACTGGAGCCGTATACGTTACTGCAGCTCCACAAACTCCAGAATCATTATTCACCGCAATATCTGCAGGACATGTAATAACAGGTACTTCTGTATCTGTTACCGTTACATCAAAACTACAGGTTGCTGTTAATCCAGCAGCATCTGTAACTACAAAGGTATTGGTGGTTGTTCCTATTGGAAAAACACTTCCGCTTGGAAATCCTAATGTTTGTGCTGTTGTGCTTCCCGAACAGTTGTCGGTTCCTACTGGAGCCGCATACGTTACTGCAGCTCCGCAAACTCCAGAATCATTATTTACTGTAATATCCGCAGGACATGTGATAACAGGAGGCGTCGTATCCTCCACTGTAACTGTATCTGCGGAGCTATTCGTACATCCATTTGCATCTGTAAATGTATATGTAAGTGTATGTACACCATTACCCGCAGCACCTGCATCAAATGAATAGGTCATTCCATTTCCATCATCTGTAACACCTGGTCCGCTATAAACACCTCCTGTTGGAGCTCCACCATCTTGACTTGTTAACACAACCCCTGGGCAAACTGGGGATGATGTAACAGCAAAAGTAACTACTGGCAAAGCATTAATTGTTACACTTACATCTGAAGTGTTTGGACATGTTCCAGTAGTGGTATATGTTACCGTATAAGTGCCAGGCGTTGAAGCCGAAACATCAATATCTCCCGTAGTTCCATTAATAATTAATCCTGCTCCTGAAGAGAATGTTCCTCCTGCTAATCCAGTAATCGTTGGTGTTGGATCTGTAGCATCTACACAATATGCGCCTGCACTATAACTATATGACGCATCGTCTAAAGCAATTACTGTAACTGTATTTGTAGCATTATCTGAACATCCATTTGCATCCGTAAAAAAATAAATTAGTGTACTTGTTCCAGAACCTGCAAGAGCAGGGTTAAAACTATAGGTCATCCCATCACCAGCATCTGTAACTCCTATACCAAAATAGGCACCCCCTATTGGAAGCCCACCAGAAAGACCTAATTGAACACCTGCATCAATACATAAATCTGGTTGTCCAGTCATTGTAACTGATGGTAGCGCGAACACCTCGACATCGTCATTAGCAGGCACTCCACCTTCAGTATATGTTAGTGTATGTATTCCCGATCCAGCCACGGCAGGATTAAAGCTGTAGCTCATACCATTACCGTCATCTGTAACTCCTACTCCACTATAAACTCCGCCTGTTGGAAGTCCACCATCGAGACCAACTTGCACGCCTGCATCAATACATAAATCCGCAAGCGCCACATACGTGGTAACTATTTCATAAGAATCATTCTCCAAATAAGTTTGCTTTAATTGATTTGAAGAGGTATCTTCAGTATCGGGCACGAAAAGATTATTTGTTGCCGAAACAAACACTAGAGCAAAAAAGGTAAACAACAATAATGGGTAGTTCTTTTTAATCATGACGAAGTATTTTTTATAATATGCAAACAAATGTAATTAAAAAACACGCAAATACGTATAATTACGTACGTATTAGTACGTAATAATATAAATATTTTATTCCATAACCGAATATCAAGCACAATAGCAGTACTCAATATTTGAGTTTATGGTTAGCTCAGGTCATTGAATTTAGACTGTTTCGGTTGCTTCTGAATTAGGGTAGAATTTATATGAATTCTCTCGCTCTTATCTTTTCGGCATTCACAATGTTGCACACAAAAACGAGAACCAAGACCAATTTCCAAACGCATATCACGCATTTTATAGTCTTGAATTTGGTGCGCTTAGCACTTAAGGATAGGGACAACAAACCGGAAGCCTTCGGCTACAAATCATACGTCACTACGAACATCATAATTCTAGGTAACACGAAATACTGCGAAGTTGAAGTAATGTTTGTCTGTTGGTCAAAACTATCACTATTCGTTGAACGATTGTCAAGAATATTATTGGCTTGTAGTTGAAATTCCCATGGACTGTCTCCTTTTTGGTAATAGAGATTCGCGTTTAAAAAGGAGTAATTATTTTCAATAGTTCTTGCCTTGTTAGAATAATCAAAGAAATCCCATGCAGCATTAAATGTAAAATATTTCCAAAAACGCGCATCAAAACTAATGGAAGGTTGGTGCGTATATGAAACCTGTTCTATTCCGCCATTATCAAAATCGTTAATTGAAATTCGGTAACCCACTTCAAAATTGGGCCAGTCTCTGAAATTAGTCCGAACGCCACCTCGATAACTTTGCGTCAAACTTTTACTCTCTCTACTATCATTGCGAAATTGGTTAAATGAATTACTAATTGAAACATTCGCATTCGCTGTAAATTGCAACTTATTTACCCGCTTACTAAACCGTGTAAAGGCTGTAAAAGTCTCATCAGGAAAATTACTATCTATATTAATTGGTGACGAAACTTGTCCAAAACCTAGAGGGTCGATAACGCTTTTAAAACCCGCTATAGTTTTTGAATAATTTAAAGAGGCACTCACATTCGTATAATTAAACATATTGAAACTGAAATAGCTTAGATTATAACTGTGAGACATTGCATTCTCTAAATTTCTATTCCCTCTAAAAAGCTTGTTATAACTACTAAACACATAGGCCTGCGCATAATTGTTGATATCTGTATACTCAGAAGAAATAGCATAGTTAAAGTTTAGTGTTTCGCTCTTTTTAATATCGAAACTAATATTCACATCAGGCAAGGCTATCCAATCATTTTGAGTGACAGATTCGCCTAATTGTTGATTCTTTAAATTATAATTATGCAAGCTAATTCCGGGGGTAAAAATGAACTTCCCTGTTTTTACCTTATAATGAAGGCCTAAAAACGCATCCGTAAAACTATAGGTAACATCATTGTTAAAATCTGAGCTACCAAAGGTATTTGTATCTCCATTGTCTAGGATTTGAAAAATTCCAGAATTAAATTTCTGGTTGCTATACGTGGTTCCTAAAGTCACATTTAAATTGCTCGTGTTATTGAGTACATAGTAATAATCAATCTTCGCGTCTACCTTATTGGTTTCGACATTTTTTTCTTGATTGATATTATATCTATTTGCTTCCTGTAATGGATCAAACGGCAAATCTGCAACTGGGTCCACAAAGATGCCAGGAAATGGAATGGAATCTTGCACCGCATTGTAAAAGGGGTCCTCATCTTGCCATAAATGCTGTACTTGAGCCGCAAAGATGTTCTTTTCATTTAATGTAAAATAGGCATTCGCATTTTGGTTAATCGAAAATGGATTATTCTCTTTTCCTTCGGAAATATTATTCGCTTGATTATCTACTGTTGAAATAGTAACAGCGTTTTCTGTCTGTTTCGAAGTTTTCCCCAAGACATCATAATCTAGTTGGAAATTGGCGTTTGGCTTATAGACCGCGCTCAGCTTAAGCATTCCCAATTTACTGTTTTGATCATTTGAACTATTGGCTGTTTCTGTCTGTCCTAAGGTGACATATTGTTTGATTGCATTATTGATAATATTGGTTGTATTATCTGAAAGAATTGCAAAACCGCTAAGATCTAATTTGTCTGTAGCAACCCAACTAAAGTTTCCAGCAAAAAACTTTGTTTCAATCTCGTTCGCACGATTGTTTTGAGCAACAGCAAAACCAAGGTCACTTTCACTAACGTCAAAGCGCGTTCCTCCTCCTCGATTAAAATTTCTGAAACCTCCCGTAAAGTTAAAATAATCTCGAAAGGTGAAAGGTACTTCCCCAATATTGTTGAAGTCGGTTATAAAGTTTAAACTATACTTCGGGCTATAATAAAAAAGCTTCGGATGCGCTAGATAACCAATCTCATCGTCTCCAATTGCACCACCACCAGCAGTAACTTCTCCAAACCAAAAGTTCTTTTTTCCTTCTTTTAATTTTATATTAATTGCCACATTATCACGATCGTTGCCTAAACCCTGCATTTGATCTACTTCGTTATAATTCCGAAGCACTTGAACCTTATCAACAGCATCCGCTGGAATATTTTTTGTTGCTAATTTCGAGTCTCCATCAAAGAAATCTTTTCCATCAATCATTACCTTGGTAACCGCTTTACCCTCCACTTCAATTTCGCCATCATCATTTACTTCGATCCCTGGAAGGTTTTTCAACACATCCCCCAGTTTACGTTCTTCGCCTGTTTTAAAGGAATCCGCATTATAGGTAATGGTATCACCGCTCACAGTCACTGGCATTTCGTAAATAATTTCAACACCATCGAGCACATTTTCAGCCGTATTCAGCGTAAATGTATAGTGAATGTCTTCGGCATTTTCAGGAATTATAAGTTCTTTTTCAACATGCTCAAATCCAAGGAAACTTGCTCTTAGAACATAGGTCTTATTTAGCGGAAGACTTAGTTGAAAACGTCCTTCATAATTGGTGATAGCGTATGCTTCGATATCGCCTGAGGCCTTTTCAGTGGCAATAACATTAGCTAACTCAAGAGGGCCACCAATACTGTCTTTAATAAAACCACGCACCTTAATACTTTGCGCCGAGATGGATACCGTAAACAAGAGCAGGACTGCCCAGATTAATTTTTTCATATAATGTTTTTGATTGATTCGAAGCCTATTTTACCGTCCTCCGAAACGCATATTCCCTCTTCTGCCACCACTGCCTCGGAAATTTTCACGCATTTCCTCCGTTTTTTCTTTTACAATTTGATTGTACTCTTCTCTCGAAACTTCCTTTCCCGTTGTTGGCTTTTCAATCTTATCCGACTCATTCGGATTTAATACAATTTTTGAGCAAAGCATGGTGGTTCTATCAATATTTAGTTCCAAAATTAAACCCGGCAATCCAGCATATTCTCCTGGGCCGCTCTTTACAGGGATCTGAGGCGTAAACCATGCGGTCACAATAAGTGTTTTAGGCACTTCTATCATATCCATTGGATCTTCACTCATCGCAGCCGTGTCTGTTGAATCCTTAGACTCTTTACCATCTTTCACCTCTCCATCTTCAGGCTTTTTATCTTCGTCACGTTTTCTTCGTGCAAAATTAAAATCGTTTTTATCAATGTGTTTTACTGCTGTGGCTTTGATGGCTATATATTGCCCGATTTGTTTTGATTCTTTACCAACCTCCCATTGTAAATTGGCAATTGTGTCATTGATTAAGAATTCCTTTCCAAAGAACTCACGCTCCTCTAATATCTTATTATCGCTTAAATTTTTATACTGAATTCCTGGAGTAAAACTACCCATCATCATACGCATAACACCGCCTTGCGCTCCGGCTTCTAACTTTTCTTCTTCCTTATAAATAGACTCATTGTTATTAAAGGTCAGGATATAAGTCTTTTCAAGCATAGTTTTCATACGCTCCATAATCTGTTTTTTCATGTCTTCAGACATTTCACGTCCTCCAAAACCATCCATATCAACAGTAGTTTTAGATTGATAATATGCTTTTCCACTGATACTTTGTGCGAAAGAGGAAACAGAAATAAGTGCAACAACAACAAGGGTGAGTATTTTCATAATTATATAATTTAAAGGAACTAATTAGTCACAAAAGTAGCCAATTGTTACAACACACATAAGACCCTATTTAGACACGAAAGTTTAATCTCGCTATCCGCCAATTCTAATTTCCATCCTGTGACCTTCACAACGCCTATCATAATCATGGAATTGCTCCTGCATTTCCTTCATTTTTTTATCCTGAATTTCGTCATATGCATCTTGATTTACCTCTTTTCCATTATTTGGCGAGGCAATCTGTACCCCCTTTTCAGGGTTTAACACAATTTTAGAACAGAGGATAGATTGATCACCATCATTAACTTCTAATATTAATCCTGGGAGTCCCCAACTCCAATAAAGCTTGACATTAGTAATATGCCTAAAAAAGTAAAAATTGATCTCATGTTTCTAAAAGATTTAGTTTAAAGACGGATAAAAAAAGTTTCCGCTACAACGTAAAACAATCTATTGTGTTAATCACATTTTGTATCTTTCCACTTCTATGAAGTGGATCTGTATATTTACTTTTTTGATATCTTCAAGCCTCTTTTCTCAGGAGTTAATAGCAATTGCATCGTTCCCACTTGCGGCTTCAAGCTTTATTGGTGTGGACGGTTACGGTAACACCTACGCCATTGATAATGGGGTTTTACATAAAACAGGACCCGTCCAAGACTTTGGGTTCACGGATTTTTCTTTGGGACCTATTAGTACAGTAGATATAATTAATCCTTTAAAGATCGTGGTCTTCTATGAAAGCACCAATACTGTTGTTTTTTTAGACAATAAGCTTAATGAGATTGAGCGCTTACTACTTACTAATAATCCAGAACTCGCTAATATTTCTGCAGCCACAAATGCAGGAAACAACAGGCTTTGGTTGTTTAATACGAACACCCAGCAATTGGAGCTTTTCAATTTTAGGACTACTACGAGCACGACCATATCGCAACCTTTTCCGGGGAAATTTATTGCCATGGCTAGTAATTTCAATTACTGTTATATTCTTACTGAGAAAAGTCTACGCAGTTTCAACCGATATGGAAGTTTACTTGCTGAAATTCCTTCTGAAGGATTTAAACACGTATTTCTTTCCGATGACACTTGTGTTGCTTTGAACAAAAGCGGCCTCTATTTTCTTAACAAAGGCGCTTTTAACCTATTAAAACTACCTCCCTCCAAAAACTCAATAAAAGACTTGTACCTTAGCCAAGAATTCCTTTATATTTATGACGGAAAATCCATACACACCTTTTCACTAACCCAACCAAAGAAGTAGATTTATGCACGTTGCGATTGCAGGAAACATAGGCTCTGGAAAAACTACCTTAACACGCTTATTGTCAAAACATTATAAGTGGAAGGCCCAATTTGAAGATGTTGAAGACAACCCCTATTTAGATGATTTCTATAATCAGATGGAGCGTTGGTCTTTTAATCTTCAAATTTATTTTTTAAATAGTCGGTTCAGACAAATTCTTGAAATTAGAGAAAAGAAAAAGAAGGTAATTCAAGATAGAACCATCTATGAAGACGCCTATATCTTTGCGCCAAACCTGCACGCCATGGGTCTTATGACCAATAGAGACTTCGAAAACTATCGGTCGCTATTTGATTTGATGGAAAGTGTA
>JBLHGH010000108.1:0-7203 GCA_047615425.1 Candidatus Latescibacterota bacterium | reverse complement strand
AACGAACCCATCAATAGATGTAAACTTTGCTGATGCTATTTCAGGAACAAGGCAGATAAAGATGTTAGGTCTTAAAAGTCCGAATATTCTAATCACAACCGAAAACATCCCCTCCATTCGAGGCGCTTCACAGGCTTATGGATTGAGTTTTATTCCTGGGACTTGGGTGGAAAGTATCCAAATAACAAAGGGGTCCGGAAGTGTTGTTAATGGTTTTGAAAGCATTGCGGGTCAAATTAACGCCGAGTTACAAAAACCATCTGCGGATGATCGCGTGTTTGTTAATGCCTATGCTGGAATAGATGGCAGGTATGAGTTAAATACACATCTAAACACCAAGGTTGGTAATAAATGGTATACTGGATTATACTTGCATGGAAATATGAGGAACGAAAAATTTGACAAGAATGACGATACATTTTTAGATGTGCCGCTAGCGAAGCAAATTAATGTAATGAATAGGTGGCAGTATATCGATACAGAAAATGGGTTCGTTAGTTTTATAAATTTTCGTTTTATGAATGACGAAAAACAAACAGGACAGATAGGTTTTGATCCAGACAGCGATAAGTTAACAACTAATTTTTGGGGCAGTGAAATTGACACAAGACGCTATGAGGCATCGGCTAAATTTGGTTATGTAAATCCTAAAATACCGTATCAAAGTTTGGGTATGCAAGCCGCCTTTAGTCATCATGAGCAGGAATCATATTTTGGTCAGAAAACATACAATATTACACATCAAAGCTTTTACGGGAATGTGATTTATAACAGCATCATTGGAGATTCAAGGCATAAGGTGAAAACTGGACTAAGTGCTACCTATGATAATTATGATGAAGTTGTTCGTAGTACGGGTTATGCGCGAAAAGAAAATTCAATCGGAGGTTTTTTTGAATATAGCTATGACAACTTGGGCGATTTAAGTATTACTGCCGGACTCCGAGCGGACAATCATAACTTGTTAGGCTTTTTTGTTACTCCACGGCTACATGGGCGTTATACGCCTTGGGAAAAGACGGTGTTTAGATTTTCTGTGGGAAGTGGACGAAGAAGTGCAAACATTTTCGCAGAAAACCAACAAATGTTTTCAAGCAATAGGGTGATTAAAATTTTGGATACTGATGGTCCAATCTATGGTCTGGATCCGGAGAAAGCCTGGAATTTTGGGGTTTCATACCTTCAAGGTTTTAATCTCTTCGGAAAGAAAGCAGATCTGGTCCTAGATTTTTACCACACGTCGTTTGTTAATCAGGTAATAGTAGATTGGGGAAATCCACGTGAGGTTTTGTTCTATAATTTAGATGGTAAAAGTTATGCGAATAGCTTTCAAGCCGAAATGAATATGGAAGTTTTGGAACGGGTGGACTTGAAATTAGCTTATAAATTTTATGATGTAAAAACAACCTTTAATAGAAATGTAGATGACCGAGGGACTATAGAGAGAGCGATGTTGCCGAAAAATCGAGTCTTTGCGAATGTAGGATGGCAATCTGAACGGAATGATAAAGGAGGGCAATGGAAGGCAGATGCTACATTTAATTGGTTGGATTCTCAGCGTTATGCTTTTACAAATAGAAGTCCTGCAGAATTTCAGCTTCCGGAGCGAACACCTACAGTAGCAACCTTAAATTTTCAAGTAACGAAGGTGTTTTCATCAAGTTTTGAGATATATTTGGGTGGAGAAAACATTACGAATGTAAAACAGGAAAATCCAATTGTAAGTGCAGATGACCCATTCGGTTTCTATTTTGATAGTACTTTTGTTTATGGTCCGATTTTTGGAGCTAGCTATTACACAGGATTGAGATATAAAATAAATTAACTATGAAAAAACTAATTATCATTGCTATTGTCGCCTTAATGGGGACAACGGTCTATTCACAGAACAAGAATGCTAGAGCGCTTATAGAAGTTGATGGCGTCTGTATGATGTGTAAAGAGCGTATTGAAAAGGCATCTATAAAAACGAAAGGAGTGAAATCTGCTGTTTGGGATGTAAAAACACACGAACTGTCTTTAATCTTTGACGAGCGAAAGACCAATCTGGAGACTATTCAAGCTAGTGTAGCTTCCGTTGGGCATGATACTCAAGATGTTATTGCAACAGAGCATGCTTACAATAGCGTTCACGCTTGCTGCAAGTACAGAGACGAGGATGTTAAGGACGACCATAAAAATTAGCGTATTTTATAGCGAGAATTAATTAATAAAAACCACCCTCTAAAGGGGTGGTTTTTGTATTTTTATACGGATGATCTTAAAACCTAAAATCTTACTCTATGTTATTACGGTAGCTGTTTTAATAGCAGCCGTAATCTGGGAATTAAAAATGCAAGAATGGCTATCCTATCAGGCCAATGGTGGGGCAGAGGTAATGCGTGTTGATTTATTTGTGATTTGGCCAGTGGTGATCACCTTGGTTGCTATTTCTGCTTTTAGATTATTTGTTAAAAGAGAAGATTAAATGAATAGACCCCTGCTAGGAAGCAGAGGTCTATCAAAAATTATTAAAGAAACTTATATTTTGTCAACAGGGACTCCCTGCTTACATCATTCCTGGCATGCCGCCACCCATTGGAGGCATAGCTGGTGTTTCTTCTTTAATGTCTACTAGGGCACATTCGGTAGTTAAAATCATTCCCGCTACAGAAGCTGCATTTTCAAGTGCAATTCTAGTCACTTTTTTAGGATCAATAATTCCTGCTTTAAGCATATCTACGTAGGTTCCAGTTTTTGCATCATAACCAAAGCTTTTCTCACCTTCCATTACTTTACTCACTACAACGCTTCCTTCGCCACCTGCATTTTCAACAATCGTACGCAATGGTGATTCTATTGCTCTAGCTACGATTTGTACTCCTGTAGATTCATCTAAGGTTTCGGTAGTTAGGGCTGCTAATACGCTTTTAGCTCGTACTAAGGCAACACCACCCCCAGCAACAATTCCTTCTTCAACGGCAGCACGTGTTGCGTGCAACGCATCGTCTACACGATCTTTCTTTTCTTTCATTTCAACTTCTGAAGCAGCTCCAACATAAAGTACAGCTACACCACCGGCAAGTTTTGCAAGACGCTCTTGAAGCTTCTCTTTATCATAATCGCTTGTAGTTGATTCAATTTGTGCTTTAATTTGGCCTACGCGCGCTTTGATGTCAGTTTTCTTACCAGCACCATTCACTATGGTTGTGTTGTCTTTATCGATAGTTACTGTTTCGGCAGTACCTAACATTTCAATAGTAGTGCTTTCTAAGGTGAACCCTCTTTCTTCGCTAATCACAGTTCCGCCAGTTAAGATGGCGATATCTTCTAACATTGCCTTTCTTCTGTCACCAAACCCTGGTGCTTTTACTGCTGCAATCTTAAGAGAACCACGAAGTTTATTAACTACTAAGGTTGCTAATGCTTCTCCATCAACATCTTCAGCAATAATAAGCAAAGACTTCCCTTGTTGTGCTACGGGTTCAAGTACGGGAAGTAAATCCTTCATTGAAGAGATTTTCTTGTCGTACAATAATATCATTGGGTTTTCCAATTCGGTATGCATCTTGTCACTATCGGTAACAAAATAAGGTGATAAATATCCGCGATCAAACTGCATTCCTTCCACGATATCAACATATGTTTCAGTCCCTTTTGATTCTTCAACAGTAATCACACCTTCTTTTCCTACTTTACCGAATGCTTCAGCAATGAGGTCACCAATTATATAATCGTTGTTAGATGATATAGAGGCTACTTGTTTAATCATATCGCTAGAGTCACCAACTTTAGTAGCTTGCTTCTCTAAGTCTTTCACTAGAGCTATAACCGCTTTGTCGATACCGCGTTTTAAATCCATTGGGTTGGCCCCTGCTGCAACATTCTTAAGGCCTTCTTTTACGATAGCTTGAGCTAACACGGTTGCCGTAGTAGTTCCATCACCAGCAAGATCATTCGTTTTAGAAGCTACTTCTTTTACCATCTGAGCGCCCATATTCTCAAGGGCGTCTTCAAGTTCTATTTCTTTAGCTACAGTTACACCATCTTTGGTTACTTGAGGTGGGCCAAACGATTTACTAATAATCACATTACGACCTTTAGGCCCTAAAGTTACTTTTACTGCGTTAGCTAATGCATCAACACCGCGTTTGATTGCGTCACGTGCGTCTACATCGAATTTTATGTCTTTTGCCATTTTTAAAATCTTTGATTTCTGAACGTCCGTTTCTACGGAAGTTGCGTTGGTTTTATGTTAATCTTATTGAATTGGGTATTAGATAATTGCTAGAATGTCGTCTTCGCGCATGATGAGGTAGTCTTTACCGTCAAGTTTAAGTTCGGTTCCAGCATACTTTCCGTAGAGAACAGTATTGCCCACCTTTACGGTCATGTCATGATCTTTTTTGCCGCTACCTACAGCTACGATTTTTCCTTGTTGTGGTTTTTCCTTAGCAGAATCCGGTATAAATAATCCAGACGCAGTCTTCGTTTCGGCTGCTTGTGGTTCTAAGACCACACGGTCTGAAAGTGGTTGAATTTTTAATGCCATTTTCAATATAGTTTAAGTTGTTAAACGTTGATTTATCTATTGTGCATTCATTGAGACAAAAAGTATGCCATCTCAAAAACACTGTCAATTTTAAACAAAAAATGCCAGCTTCTGACAAGCTGGCATTTAAGATTGTAAATTGTGTATTTTTTTATTCCGAGCCTTCAGCTGGTTCGTTAGTGGTGGTAGCTGGAAGGTTATTGGTGCTAGGAAGTGTATTTTGAATAGCATCTTCATCAATTACCTTAGAACCAGTGCTTGAACTACTGCCCATTAATGGAATGTTAGAAAGTAAAATTAAGATTAACAATAAAGTTGCTAATGTCCAGGTGCTCTTATCCAAGAAATCTGTTGTTTTCTGGACGCCTCCTAGTTGTTGAGATCCTCCTCCGCCAAAAGAAGAAGAAAGCCCTCCGCCTTTTGGGTTTTGTACCATAATAACTACGACCAATAAAAAGGCCACAAAAATAATTAAGATTATAAATATTGTAAACGTACTCATTGTTGCTCTGTATCAATTAATTGTTGGACTGCTCGAATTTGGTCTGCAAAGAAACCACTTTTTTCGGGATTTTTCAATATTAAAATTTTATAAGCTTGAATAGCTTTTAAATAGTTTTTTTGCTGTGCATAGACCCTTGCTAAAGTTTCTGTCATTAAGGTGGCTGAGCCATGTGTATGCGGAGGTGCCACGTTTTCTTGCTTGTCTGATTTTTTCTTCGGGAGTATCTTTGGACGGTCTTGAATAAAGCGTTCAATTAAATTAAACTTTCTATTTTTTGCTTCTTGGTTGCTGTTTTTCGAACTGTTTTCTTCTGAAGTCTTCTTTTGTATTTCAGAATCTGTTCGCGCGATAGGCTTTGCTTGCGTCAATTTTAACCAGGCGCTAAACGAATATGTGTCTTTTTCTGTAAAAGCTAATGGCGCTTCAATATCCAAATTTTCTTCAAAAGTAGTGTCGTTTGTATCCGAACTATTCTCAATAATGTCTTCAATGGAAGCTTGCTTGCGTTGGAAAAGTTCCGGACTTAAAATAGCGTTCGCCTTTTTGAGTTCTTCCTTTAGTTGTTGGTCTATTTCGAAACTAATTTCTTCGGAAATATTCTCAGATATAACCTCAAGATCTGCGGTTGATGCGTCATGTTCAATGATTACTTGTGAGATTTCATTTTGAATAAATGTTTTCGAAGTAATATATTCAAAAAGAATATCTCGATCTGCAGTATAAGCTGCGGTTAGCTTTAAAGCATCGTTGTATAGAAAACTAGAATCCTTATGTAAACCCTTTAATTGCAACGCATGAGCGCTTTGAAAATAGGGGTATTTAGCAATTACATTTGTTAGGTCTGAGAGGCCTTCCTTGCTAATGTTTTGCGGATGCGCTAAAAGCGATGTATAATTAGTTGTGTTCAAAACTTACCAATTAGCTAAGGATTTATTAAAAATATCCTGTGTGATTCGCTCATATATTTCATCAATTACATCCTCAAGCTGTGAGCCTGAAAGCTGCGTGTCACCGCCGTAATCTTTATAAAATGTGAATCGTTGTTCGAAATCTTTTTCACTCGTTTTGGTATTGTAAAAACGAACGTTAATTGCAATTGTTAATCTGTTTTGTGCGGCGGTATTACTAGCTGTTGCTGTGATAGGTGCTGTGTAATATTCGGTTATTTCTCCTTCATAAACCAAGTCTCCGGTGTTATTTACTAAATCTAGGCTGGTTTGATTTAGTAATAAGTCCTGGAGTTGTTGTGTAAATAGACGCGCGATTCCCGGTTCAACAATTGGCGCATTGTTTTGAAAATTACTCACTTGAAATGTTTTGGTAGTGGAATAATCAATATCAGCACCTGTAAAGGAATAGATTCCACAACTTTGACTTCCGAAGAAAAATAAAAATAATAGCGCGATGTTTGTGAAGTGCTTCATAAGCTAATGACAAGTAGCCAAATTACAAATTATATTGTTTAATCTTCCTATAGAGTGTTCTTTCTGAAATCCCTAATTCGTCTGCGGCATCTTTTCTTCTGCCGCTATATTTTTCTAGCGACTTTTTGATGAGCTCAAGCTCCTTTTCTTGAAGTGAAAGGTTTTCTTCCTCCTCAATTTCTTCAGCATATTCAAAGGCACTCGAGGCCTTTTCTGGACGTGCTTCAGCGAGATTTAAAACTTCAACTTTCTGGGTAATGGCTCGATCTTCATCTTCAACAATGGCAGCCAGTTTCTGTTCATTATTAGATTCTTCAGAATAAATCTTATTAATCAATGTAGAATTTTCTTCTTGAACCTGCGATGCATTTCCGCTCTTCATTAACTCCATGGTGAGCTTTTTCAAGTCGTTGACGTCGCGTTGCATATCGAAAAGGACTTTGTACAAAATTTCTCGTTCCGTACTAAAGTCACTAGCCGTTTTCTTGCCGCCAACTACCGCCGGCAGATTACGTCCCACATCGGGCAGATAATTTTTCAAGGTGTTATGCGAAATTGTTCTCTCCGTTTCTAATACTGAAATCTGTTCGGCTACATTCCTAAGTTGTCTAATATTACCGCCCCAGCGATATTGCAATAATAGGCTCACTGCATCATCTGCTAATCTCACCGTTGGCATTTTGTATTTCTGAGCGAAATCTGAAGCAAACTTTCTGAAAAGGAGATGAATATCTTCGCTGCGT
>JBLHGH010000107.1:0-7214 GCA_047615425.1 Candidatus Latescibacterota bacterium | reverse complement strand
AGAGATCGTCTACATCTAATTCTCACCTACATAAATGCATGCAGCTGAATATGCTCATGCAAAAAAACAACTACCTGCAACAGTAATTTTGGAATTTGCCATTGATGGCTGTATCTTCACAGTATGGAAATAAGCCTTTCTAATCCTTTTGTTATTATCATTGGCGGAATGCTATTACTGGCCTTAATATACCTTTGGAATAAGAGAAACACGCGCAACCAACGCAAACGGCACCAGCGCAGTTTTAAAAAGAGTTATGAAGAACGAAGAAAGGAACGAGACACGCAATAACACCTAAATGGCTCATTACTGCCTTATTAATTTGCTGCATCTTTTGAGGCGAACAGACGAGAAAACTAAATAATATCTTAGCGGCTTCAAAGAAAATAAATACAATCCAAAATGAAAGTTTACACAAAGACAGGTGATAAAGGTACCACAGCATTATTTGGCGGTACGCGCGTCCCAAAGCATCATATTAGAATTGAAAGCTATGGAACGGTTGATGAACTCAATTCATACATTGGACTCATTAGAGACCAAGAGATTGACGATAGATCTAAAAAAATTCTTATCCACATACAAAACAAACTCTTCACGGTAGGAGCAATTTTAGCAACAGATCCAGCAAAACAAGTTCTAAAAAGCGGTAAAGAAAGACTTAATATCCCTAAAATCGATAAAGAAGAAATAGCCCTTTTAGAAACTGAAATGGATATGATGGATGCCAAACTACCTCCAATGACACATTTTGTATTACCTGGGGGGCATACTACCGTGTCACATTGTCACATCGCGCGATGTGTCTGCCGTCGGGCTGAGCGATTAGCAACCCTATTACACGAGCAAGAACCTACAGACGAACATGTTTTAATATACCTCAACAGACTATCTGACTACCTTTTTGTACTGGCACGGATGTTGTCATATCAGTTGCAAGCAGAAGAAATAAAGTGGATTCCCGAAAAACTTTGATTTTTAGCTTATTCAACTATCTGATTTTAAGACAATTGAATATGTTCTTTAAAATATAGTAGAAATAATTACGATTTTTCTTGACTTTTTAAACTAAAAAATTATTTTTGCACAAATTAAAACCCACTTTCCATGTACTGGACATTAGAATTAGCATCGTATTTAAGTGATGCACCCTGGCCGGCAACAAAAGACGAACTAATAGATTATGCTATTAGAACTGGTGCCCCTCTTGAGGTAGTTGAAAACATACAAGCAATAGAAGATGAAGGTGACTCTTACGACTCTATTGAAGAGATTTGGCCGGACTATCCAACAGATGAAGATTATCTGTGGAACGAAGATGAATATTAATAAATGTTTTGCCTAGCAACACATAAAAACAAAATAACTAAAAAGTCTCTTTTCGAAGGGACTTTTTTTTGCTCAAAAGACAACCGCTAAAAATTACTTATCCTCTTGGCTATCTAGTTTTTTTGCAGTTTTTTTGTATTACACTTTTCAAGGCTACCAGCCCGCGAAGTTTGAGCATTAAATACAACAACAAATCATGGGATTTTTAGATAATGTATTAAAAGTTTTTGTAGGAGATAAATCCAAAAAAGACATCGGTGATATCCAGCCATATGTAGCGCTAATAAAACAACACGAAGCTGCCATAGAAAAATTATCTTTGGATGAGCTTCGAGCGAAATCAGATTTCTTCCGAACAAAAATAAAGGACGATCAAAAAGAAATTCACGATCAAATTGAGCAACTTCAAAAAGATGCAAGTATTGAGGAAGATATTGATCTAAAGGAAGACATTTACAATCAAATAGATGCGCTTAAAAATGACCAATACGAAGTAGAGCGAGCTACACTAGATGAAATCCTACCTGAAGCCTTTGCTGTAATAAAAGAAACTGCAAAACGCTTTAAAGACAATAAAACACTAACCGTAACGGCTACCCCTTTTGACAGAGAATTATCTGGAGAGCGGGAACATATTAGCTTAGATGGCGATAAAGCCATTTGGCAAAATGCTTGGGATGCTGCTGGAAAAGAAGTGGTTTGGGACATGGTACATTATGATGTTCAGCTCGTTGGTGGGGTTGCGCTTCATCAAGGAAAGGTGGCCGAAATGCAAACGGGTGAAGGTAAAACTTTGGTAGCTACACTTCCAGTGTATCTTAATGCACTTGCCGGAAATGGTGTGCACTTGGTAACTGTGAATGACTACTTAGCGAAACGTGATAGTGCATGGATGGCGCCTATTTTCGAATTCCACGGGATGTCCGTAGACTGTATTGACTATCACTCTCCAAATTCAGAAGAAAGAAGAAAAGCGTATAACGCAGATATCACTTACGGAACAAATAACGAATTTGGTTTTGATTACCTGCGTGATAATATGGCTCATGCGCCAAATGATCTAGTACAGCGCCCACATCACTACGCTATTGTGGATGAGGTAGATTCTGTATTAATTGATGACGCTCGTACACCCTTAATAATCTCTGGAGCTGTTCCACAGGGCGATAGACATGAATTTAATGAACTCAAGCCGAAAATTGCTGATATCGTAGGTATCCAAAGAAAACATCTAACTGGAGTGCTTGCAGAGGCTAAAAAGCTAATTGCTGAAGGAGACACCAAAGAAGGAGGGTTTCTGTTGCTTCGTGTGTATCGCGGTTTACCGAAAAACAAGGCACTTATTAAATATTTATCTGAAGATGGTATTCGTCAAATCTTACAGAAGACGGAAAATACCTATATGGCAGACAACAATCGTGAGATGCCGAAGGTAGATGCCGATTTGTGGTTTGTTATTGAAGAAAAAAACAATCAAATTGACCTTTCAGACAAAGGGGTTGATTTTCTTTCAGGGGAAGACAATCCAGACTTTTTCGTAATGCCAGAAATTGGCACCGAAATCGCAAAAATTGAAGAGAAAGGTCTTTCTTCCGAAGATGAAGCTGTTCTTAAAGAAGAATTATTCCGTGACTTCGGAATTAAAAGTGAACGTATTCACACCTTAAACCAATTGCTTAAAGCATATACCTTATTTGAAAAAGACACCCAATATGTGGTGATGGAAAACAAGGTGATGATTGTAGATGAGCAAACGGGACGTGTTATGGACGGACGTCGATATAGTGATGGTTTACACCAGGCTATTGAGGCTAAAGAAAATGTGAAAATTGAAGCAATGACCCAGACATTTGCGACGGTGACGCTTCAGAATTATTTCAGAATGTATAAAAAACTTTCTGGAATGACAGGTACAGCGGTTACCGAAGCCGGAGAACTTTGGGAGATCTACAAATTAGATGTGGTCGAAATTCCTACCAACCGTCCTATTGTACGTTTTGATGTAGAGGATAAGATCTACAAGACCAAGAGAGAAAAATATAATGCTGTTATTGAAGAAGTAACAGAGCTATCGCATGCCGGAAGACCCGTATTGATTGGCACAACGTCCGTTGAGATTTCCGAATTACTAAGTAGGCTTCTAAGCACGCGAAATGTTCCTCACAATGTACTGAATGCAAAACTGCATAAAAAGGAGGCAGATATTGTACAGGAAGCCGGTAATGCTGGTATTGTAACCATTGCGACCAACATGGCAGGTCGTGGTACCGATATTAAGTTAAGTGATGAAGTAAAGGCCTCAGGAGGTCTCGCCATTGTTGGTACAGAACGTCATGATTCTCGACGTGTAGATAGACAGCTACGTGGACGTAGTGGACGTCAAGGAGATCCAGGAAGTTCGCAGTTCTATGTTTCTTTGGAAGACAACTTGATGCGTCTCTTCGGAAGTGAGCGTATTGCGAAAATGATGGATAGGATGGGTCTTAAGGAAGGTGAAGTAATTCAGCATTCTATGATTTCGAAATCGATCGAACGCGCACAGAAAAAAGTTGAGGAGAATAACTTTGGAATTCGAAAAAGACTTTTAGAATATGATGATGTAATGAACGCGCAAAGAGAAGTGGTTTACAAACGAAGATATCATGCTTTGTTTGGAGAACGTCTTCGTGTGGATATTGCAAACATGATCTATGATACTGCTGAAATCATTACGGAAAGTAATAAAATGGCTCAGGATTATAAAAACTTTGAGTTTGAGTTAATCCGATATTTCTCAATGAGTAGTCCAATTACTTCAGACGAGTTTGAGAGTATGGACGTTTTGGAAATTGCTGGTGTGGTTTATAAGGCTGCTTACAAGCATTACCAAGATAAGATGGCGAGAAGCGCTGAAATTGCCTTCCCAGTTATCAAGAATGTATACGAAACGAAAAAAGAAAAATACAAACGTATTTTAGTTCCTTTTACTGATGGAATCAAAACACTAAATGTTGCAACAGATCTAGAACTTGCCTACGAAAGCAAAGGAAAGCAGTTGGTGAACGATTTCGAAAAGAATATCACCTTAGCTATTATTGATGATTCTTGGAAGACACATTTACGTAAGATGGATGAGTTGAAGCAATCGGTTCAGTTGGCTGTTCATGAGCAAAAAGATCCTTTACTTATTTACAAGTTTGAAGCCTTCGAGCTTTTCAAAAGCGTGATTGAGCAGGTGAATAAAGATGTGCTTTCGTTCTTGTTTAAAGGTGAACTTCCGCAGGAAAATCAGCAACAAATACAAGAAGCGCAACAAGTTAGACCAAAAGAAAAATTGAATGAGCAGAAGGATAATATCCCGAACATGGATGAGCGCGCGGCTGAATCTCGTGTAGCTGGACAAACACAACCTCAAAGACAGCAAGTGACAGAAACCATCGTGCGAGAACAGCCAAAAATTGGCAGAAACGACCGCGTAACCATCAAGCATGTTATGAGTGGTGAAAACAAAATGGTTAAATACAAGCAGGCCATTCCGCTCATAGATAAGGGTGAATGGGTCTTGGTTCAAGACTAATCATGAATTTTCAAAACCGAAGTTAACGCTTCGGTTTTTTTATGCACTTCTATTTCTTAAATGCTTTCAGTAACTTTACCCTTAATCTTAATATAACTCGCAGTTTTTAAACCTTCAGGATATGAAACATAGTATACTTCGTTTTTCAAAGATTCGCCTTTTCACTACCCTCTTTATTTTGTTCTGCTTTTCAAATACAAGCGCACAACTCAACTTCATTCCCGGGGTTACTGCCACAGCTTGTAGTGCAGATGGTAGCATTGTAGTTGGAGATAATGGTGCACAACATTTTATGTGGGATGAAACAAATGGCACAACGCTCATTGGCGGAGTACCTCCTCAAGGTTATGGCGGACAAACAAGTATCAATGGTGCTGGAACCATCATTGCAGGTACGCGTATTAACCCCGCAACTAGTTTGGGTGAGTTAAGCTCATATGATATTGGCACTCAAACTTGGACTTCTCATGGTGAGATTGGTGGTTCGTCAGGAAACTCTGCCAGCTCCGCTTGGGGCTCATCTGCAGACGGGACAACCATTGTTGGATTAGGCTGGATAAATGCTGGAAGTGCCCATGCTGTGCGATATGTTCAAGGTGGTGTTATGGAAGATTTAGGAAGCACCGTTGCAGGTAGAAGCACAAGAGCTAATAAAGTAAGCCAAGATGGTGCTATTGTTGCTGGATGGCAGGATTCTTCCACTGGTTTTAGACAAGGGGCTATTTGGGAAAATGGCGTTCAAACCTTAATTACACATGCCAATGGAGATCGTGCAACGGAAGTTGGCGCCATGTCTGCAGATGGTGTTTGGTATGGCGGAGGCCAAGGGTTTGGGAATAACTTTCAAGCCTGGTTATGGAGTTCGGCTACCGGTATTATTGATGTAGGTCCAGCACCAACAGGAGGCTGGAGAGGAGCTATTTCTGGACTCTCCGGAGATGGTAATTATGCAACTGGATTTTACAGACCTTTTCCAGCACCGGCAACTTTTGGGCGTGGCTTTTATTACACTCCAGGAGTTGGCATGGAAGATTTAACAGACTTGGCTATTTCACTGGGATATGATGTTCAAGGTAGGATTTTAGCCTTGCCTTTAGGAATGTCTTTAGATGGAACTACCATCGTTGGCGTTACTGATAACGGAAATGGATTTGTATTAAGAATACCGCTTTCTCCTTCAAACGACACCTGTGCTGGGGCTATTCCAGTTGATTGTGGTGACCTTATAAACGCAAGTACAGTAAATGCAACAGACTCTGGTGGTGAACCTTCACCGGATGTGTTTTATAGCTACTCTTCTAACGGAGACCTCATTGGTCTAACGGCATCATTATGTAATGGAGGTACGAATTTCGATTCCTATTTACGAGTATTCTCAGATTGTACCTTGACAACGGAAATTGCATCAAACAATGATTTTTGCGGGCAACAATCTGAAGTTTTCTTTTTAGTCGAACCAGGTGATACGCCCTTTATTATGGTTGAAGGGGCTGGAACAGCTTCGGGAGATTTTAGCATGCAAATATCGTGTGAAATTATTGACATAGGCACCTCAGAATTTGCCTTTAAGAATTTAACATATTACCCAAATCCTGTTAACGAAGCGCTGTTCATTATTAATACGGAAGCAATTCAATCTGTGACACTGTATTCCATAACTGGTCAGAAAATCTTGGAAGAAAACCCGAATGCCATTAACGTTCGTATAAATACAAGTTCATTAGAAGAAGGTGTTTACTTTGCAGCTATCATTGTAGATGGACACAAGAAAACGATTAAGATTATCAAATAACAAGAGCGCCTACAATAACAACTTCGAAAAAACCGAGCTGAAATAGGCCATTTTAAACATAGCAATATGTTTAAAATGGCTTGTTTAATAGTAATAGTTAGTTCCTAAATAAAATTATTCGTCTAACAACAGGTTTAAGGAAACGGTAATATTGTCTCTAGTTGCCTTAGAAAACGGGCAAATTTCATGAGCGGCATTCACTAATTCCTCTCCTGTTTCTAAATCAACCCCTGGAATATAACAATCTAACGCGGCTTCTAAAAAGGCTCCATCTTCATCCATACAGAATCCAATGGTTGCACTAACACTGATTTCTTCTTCAGAAAGGTCCATTTTTCTGTTTTTCGCAACAAGCTGAATAGCACCCCCGAAACAAGCAGCATAAGCTGATCCAAAAAGTTGCTCTGGGTTTACACCATCTCCTCCATCACCTCCCATTGATTTAGGCACCGAAAGCGTGTAATCAATTTTTCCGTCTTCAGTTTGAACGTGTCCTGCTCTGCCACCATCAGCAGTTGACATTGCTTCATATAATGT
>JBLHGH010000106.1:0-7219 GCA_047615425.1 Candidatus Latescibacterota bacterium | reverse complement strand
AAGTTTTGTTTTAATTTAATAAATCATCATCAACGAAATTTGGGAGTGTAATTTTTAAATCTGGGTTTTTTTTCATTTCCCTTTTTATAGCGAAAATTGCCTCTTCGTTTCGAGCCCAGCTTCGTCGAGCAATTCCGTTATTTACATCCCAGAAAAGCATGGATTCTAAGCGTCGTTGTGCATCTTTACTGCCATCAAGAACCATACCGAAACCACCGTTAATAACCTCTCCCCAGCCTACGCCTCCGCCATTATGAATGCTCACCCAAGTGGCACCTCTAAAGCTATCGCCAATAACGTTATGTATTGCCATGTCTGCTGTAAACTTACTTCCGTCATAAATATTCGAGGTTTCTCTGTACGGTGAATCCGTTCCGGAAACATCATGATGATCTCTACCTATGATAATTGTTCCAATCTTTCCTTCGGAAATAGCCTTATTAAAAGCAGTAGCAATTTTCATTCTTCCTTCGGCATCTGCATATAGGATTCGTGCCTGGGACCCAACCACAAGCTTGTTTTCTTGTGCGCCTTTTATCCAACAAATATTATCTGCCATTTGCTGCTGAATTTCAGATGGAGAATCTTGCATTAGTTCCTCTAAAACTTCGGTTGCTAATGCATCAGTTTTGACGAGATCATCTGGATTTCCAGAAGCACAAACCCATCGAAAGGGTCCGAAACCATAATCGAAACACATAGGTCCCATGATGTCTTGTACGTAACTCGGGTATTTGAAATCAATATTATTTTGCGCCATTACATCTGCTCCAGCGCGAGATCCTTCTAGTAAGAAGGCATTTCCGTAATCAAAAAAGTAGGTTCCTTTGGCAGTATGTTTGTTGATAGCATTTGCTTGGCGCTTCAAACTTTCTTGCACCTTTATTTTAAAAGCTGCTGGGTCGTTTGCCATCATTTCATTTGCTTGCTCATAGCTTAGGCCTGCAGGATAATAGCCTCCAGCCCAGGGGTTATGAAGCGATGTTTGGTCACTTCCTAGGTCGATATGAACCTCGTCTTTGTCAAATTGCTCCCATACATCAACTACATTGCCATCATAGGCTATGGATACCGCTTCTTTATTTCTAATTGCCTGTTTAACGCGCTTACTTAATTGATTTAGGTCTGAAATCACCTCATCTACCCATCCTTGGGAATGCCGCGTATGAGTGGCCTTTGAATTGACTTCGGCGCAGACCGTTACACAGCCCGCGATATTACCAGCTTTCGGTTGAGCGCCACTCATGCCGCCAAGACCCGATGTTACAAAAAGGCCTCCTTGAGGTGTTTTTTTTATTTTTCTAAAGCCATTAAGAACTGTAATTGTAGTTCCGTGTACGATGCCTTGCGGACCAATATACATATAACTTCCTGCTGTCATTTGCCCGTATTGCGAGACACCTAGAGCATTAAATTTTTCCCAATCGTCAGGCTTTGAGTAATTAGGGATCATCATCCCATTGGTGACTACAACGCGCGGGGCTTCTTTATGAGAAGGGAATAATCCTAATGGATGACCAGAATACATAACGAGTGTTTGTTCATTTGTCATTTCAGATAAATATTGCATTACCAGTCTGTATTGCGCCCAGTTCTGAAATACAGCTCCATTTCCGCCGTAGGTGATTAATTCATGTGGGTGTTGAGCAACAGCATGATCTAAATTATTTTGAATCATGAGCATAATTGCTTTTGCCTGCTCAGATTCTCCTGGATAGTCCGAGATAGGACGCGCATAAAGAGTATAATCTGGATGGAATCGGTACATATAAATACGTCCGTAAGTATCCAGCTCTGCTTTAAACTCTGGTAGGAGTGTGGCGTGATGTTTTGAGTCAAAGTAACGCAAGGCATTTTTTAGAGCAAGCTTTGTTTCTTCTTCTGAAAGAATTTTTTTACGTTTTGGCGCGTGATTCACATTGGTGTCATAAGCCTTGCGTTGCGGCAATTCCTTCGGGATGCCTTGTTTTATTTCTTCCTTAAATGTCATATAATTCAGTATTCAGTGCGACGTATTTCGCTTAAGAACGAAAATAGTTTTGCTTGGTTTATCATCTCTGATTTTTGTTCTTGTTAAAACCGTAGGGGCAGTGACGGCAATTGCTTTCACAGCAATACCCTCTTTTGAGGTGATATTGATCTGTAAAACACTTGTAGCCTTCAGGAGTGAGGTAATAATCTCCTTCTTCGAGCGGTATTTTTCTATTCGGAAATAACATACTACAAAAGTAACATTTCTTATCTTGATTGAATAATAGTTTTAGCGAATCGATCTTTCTTTCGAAATAAATTCTCCAGGATTACTTTATGGTGGTTCAGTATTCTGAAGTATGTAAACCCAAATGCAATAATTAAAATGTACTTAAATTTAACAAATTATTCAAAAACTTGGCTAATTTTGATATATTTAGAGAGGCGTCGATAGGAGCTAATTTTTTAATAAATCAATAAAACTCAAATTCTGAATTAATCCTTGAACACAGACACTATTTTTGACCATAATTGGAAATCTGAAATCCAATCGATTCCATTGCAGCTATTTTTTGAGACTTCAATAAGGCTCGATCTGCTTCGAGAAGATAAAATACACCCTTTCGTTTCTGGAAATAAATTCAGAAAACTCAAGTATAATATTAAGGAGGTTATATCGGGTGGTTTTGATAATATAATTACGTTTGGCGGTGCCTATTCTAATCATATCGCCGCCGTAGCTGCTGCTGGCAAACTCGCAGGCATCCAAACAATTGGTGTGATTAGAGGTGAAGAATTAGCTACAAAAGTTGAGTCTAATCAAACACTACAGTTCGCAAAGGCACAAGGCATGCATTTACATTTTGTGTCCAGAGATCAATATAGGGCAAAGAAGAGTGGTGAGTTTACTGCTGAACTTAAGTCGTTATATGGCAGAAGCTATATGTTGCCAGAGGGAGGAACAAATGAATTGGCAGTCAAGGGCTGTTCCGAAATAATCTTAGATGAGTATATAGCATACGACTATCTATGTGCATCGGTTGGCACTGGAGGTACGCTAGCTGGGTTGGTGGTTTCATCTAAAGAAAATCAATATTGTGTTGGTTACAGTGCGCTAAAAGGAGTATTTCAGTCCTCTGAAATACAAAATTATACAGCAAAAACGAATTTCAAAATCATCGATAATTATTGTTTTGGGGGGTATGCTAAAATAGATTCTGAATTAGTTCGTTTCATAAATAGGTTTAAAGAAGAAACGGACATTCCATTAGATCCTGTGTACACTGGGAAGCTGTTGTATGGAATTTTTGATGGAATTCAGACTGGATTTTTCAAACAAAATAGCCGTATTTTAGCGATCCATACTGGAGGTCTCCAAGGGATTTCTGGAATGAATTCAGTATTAAAGAAGAAAAATTTACCACAAATTGAATAGAAAATGTCTTTAAGGTTTTTACTCATACTCTTTATTGCAGCAAGTTGTCTTCTTGGTTGTAAGTCCAAAAAGAAAATAGCAGAAGGCCGGAAGTTAGCTAAAAATGAGCAAGTTGCTTTATCTAAAATGGATAAGCTAGCCAATCCATCGAAACCTGTTTCCAATGAGGAGGCTGTAGCTTCTTACATTAGCAAATATGGTCAGATAGCCAAGGATGAAATGCTTCGGTACGGCATTCCCGCCAGTATTACCTTGGCGCAAGGGATTTTAGAAAGTGGTGCAGGTAGGGGTTCTTTAGCTGAACGTGCTAATAATCACTTCGGAATAAAATGTCATAAGGATTGGACTGGTGAGCGGGTATATCATGATGACGATTTAAAGCAAGAGTGTTTCAGAAAATATAAGGATCCTAAATATTCTTTCAGGGATCATTCGCTTTTTTTGAGTCAGCGGAGCAGATATGCAGGGCTTTTTAGGCTACGAAAAGATGATTATGAGCTCTGGGCGAAAGGTTTGAGGAAGGCGGGTTATGCAACAGACCCAAAATATTCCGATAAATTGATTCGTATTATCAATCGCTATAATCTTACGATTTTTGATCAGGATGTCCTTGGTAAAAAAAGAAAAAAGGCAAGTGGGGATAATGCTAAAATAAGTACATATACTATAGTAAAAGGAGATACCATATACAGTATTTCGCGTAGATTCAATATGTCTGTAGACACATTAAAGGATTATAATGGTCTAATTACAAATGAAATTTCTATTGGCCAAGTGTTATATTTGCACCCTACTAAAAAGTAAAGATTACCTATGATTTATAAACGAAGTAGCGCCCTATTTCAACAGGCACAGGAAGTTATTCCTGGTGGTGTAAACTCTCCAGTTCGTGCTTTTAAAGCAGTTGGTGGGGACCCAATTTTCGTTGACCGTGCATCTGGAGCTTATTTGTATGATGTTGACGGCAATAAACTAATTGATTATATAAATTCATGGGGACCTATGATTCTGGGTCATGCGCATGAAGCCGTACTGGATGCTGTAATCGCAAAGGCTAAAAAAGGAACCTCCTTCGGAATGCCCACGGAAATTGAAACAGAGATTGCTGCCTTAGCGGTTTCTATGGTGCCGAACATAGATAAAATTAGATTTGTGAATAGTGGAACAGAGGCCTGTATGAGTGCAGTGCGACTGGCACGTGGATTCACAGGAAAGGATAAAATCGTCAAATTTGCGGGGTGTTATCACGGTCATAGCGATTCTTTTTTAATACAAGCGGGAAGTGGCGCTATTACCTTTGGGACACCAAATAGTCCAGGGGTAACAGCTGGGACTGCGAAAGATACTTTGTTGGCTCGATACAATGATTTAAACCAAGTTGCTGAACTAATTGCTGCGTACCCTAATGAGATTGCTTGCATAATTATTGAACCTGTGGCAGGTAATATGGGCTGTATTCCTCCTTCTGAAGGATTTCTGGAAGGGCTACGTCAATTATGTGATAGCAATGATATTTTGCTAATCTTTGATGAGGTTATGTCTGGTTTTAGAATAGCAAAAGGTGGTGCACAAGAGCTATATGATGTAGTTGCTGATATAGTTTGCTTCGGAAAAGTTATTGGTGGCGGACTTCCGGTAGGCGCATTTGCCGCTAGAAATGAAATTATGGATCATCTGGCTCCTTTAGGTCCGGTCTATCAGGCAGGAACTCTAAGCGGCAATCCATTAGCAATGGCAGCAGGATTTGCAATGCTAACAGCACTAAATGACAATCCATCTATATACACCTCGCTTGAGGAGAAAACGGCCTATTTACACCAAGGAATTTCGAAAGTGTTTAACGAACATGGAATTACACACACTATAAATCGTGTTGGCTCCATGATATCGGTGCATTTTTCAGAAACACCAGTCACCAATTTTGAAACAGCCACTTTAGCTAATGGTGAGCCATTTAAGCAGTTTTTTCATGGCTTACTTGCTCAGGGAATCTATATCGCGCCTAGTGCCTATGAGACGTGGTTTTTATGTGACGCACTTTCCTATGAAGATTTAGATGCAACGATTGCTGCTTGCGGAAATGTTGCAGAAAAGATGGCATAAAAAAGCCCCGATTAAATCGAGGCTTTACTTAATGCTTTAATTATTTGTCTTGCATAGCAGTCCATTTTTTGAACTGTTCTACAGAGATGGTGTTTTTAACTCCAGCCATAAACACGGCATCATATTTTTTCTTGTTCGCAATAACCGTAGGGTCATTCGCATTTTTCCCGTCAACATGTTTTTTCATGTTAGATAAATGTGATGCGTAATGTCTGAACAATGTACGTTGCTGGTCTCCTGTTAGGTCTAACGCCTGGCTCATATCTGCTACTTGTTGCTTGGCAACAACTTCTGGCCTATTTTGATCTTGAGTTAAGTTTTGTGAACTCATGTCACTCATTCCAAAAAATAAAGCGGTAATAAAGGTAAATACTGTTAAAAGATTTTTCATTTCTTTACTATTTAATTTAGGTCACTAAAGTAACTAATTTACTATTTATTAGACAATAATTAGGCCATAAATTAGATAAAATTATCTTTTTTTGCCATGTTGGCCTGCTTTAGTTATCTGTCTTGTTTTGCCCCGGTGCTTTCTACGTTCGATGTTTATTGCCTCCCACCTGGAAAACTGGTCCTCATTCAGTATTGATTTCATGCCAGATTTAAATGCTATCTGATTGTCAAGCTTTGCGATGCTTAATTGATAAAATTCTTCGGTGCTTAGCTTGTCAATCGCTTCTTTGTCTAACCTTATATCCATACGCTTTTTCGTTTTTTCAAGAGCTAAGGTTTTAACCGCCTGCTGCTGAGCTTCGTTAAGGTCTAGTGATAGTGTGAGGCGTTTGCTTTTAAGAGCTGCCTCTTGTTCGGGAGTGAAACCTTTCATTTTTTCGATTAGTGGGTTTTGCTTGTCCATTTTTCCCGGTCCTGGGCGCTGGGATATTACAGTGATTGTGAAAAGCAACATCATACAAATACTTACATTTTTCATATTATTTTTGTTTTAGTTTACGCCTTTATGACTAGAAATTCACAGGATGGTTTAAGATGAAGTGTAAAGTTGTTGTAAAAAAAACCACTCCTTTTAGAGGAATGGCTTTAATAATTTATTTTCGGGATTGCTTAATCTTCGATAGCCTGGAGATATTCGAGTAACATAGCAACAGCTTCGGCGTGCACAATACTTCTGCCTAGCTGAGGCATTCTGTATGTTGGGGTATTGCTTTGGATGCGTTCTTCTATCTCTCCTCTATTCGCATAAATGCCACTATCGTTAAATAATGTTTCGTATCTAAAGTCCAAGTCAAAGTTTGTTACTTCGCCACCAGGTTGGTGACAATGCGCGCAGTTAATATCAATATAGGCTCTTCCGCGTTCGAAAATATCATAATTTGTGTCGTCTGTCCAATCAGGCAGTGAACTAATATCGTCTGAAGTAATTAAGCCATTTAATAAACCAATATTTTTGAAATAGTCAATTTGGTTCTGTCCTGTGTAACTAGGGATAAAATTCATATTCCGTAGTTTGATTCCAATAGGTCTGGTGCTTCCATTATTGTTGTGACAAGTAGCGCAATCAATGTTAGACGGAATTTCATAGTCTATATCATTAGTGTCGCCATTAAGATCGATATAGCTAATGTAAACACCACTGCCATTTTCTATTAGGCTTGCGTCTGTTTGAGCTACATTCCATTTGTAATTGCCAACCTGCCATGCGCCAGCTAATTTTAATAGGAGTCGTGTTTCAATAATTTGCTGTCCTAAAGA
>JBLHGH010000105.1:0-7246 GCA_047615425.1 Candidatus Latescibacterota bacterium | reverse complement strand
GGTATGGTAGTTACCCGAAATATCTCAGGTGCTTTTGAAGCCTCTTTATACACAGGTAAGTTGTATTCATTTTTCTGAAGGAATTTCGTGAGTCGGCTCTTTTCTTCCGCAGACACAAAATAGAAATCTACCTGATCACCATAGGCATCATAAAGGGCCTGCATCGATGGCATTTCGGCCACACAAGGCGGACACCAAGTTGCCCATAAATTAACAATAACCACCTTCCCTTCGGAAGCTTTCAATGAATCGGTACCGCCCTCAAGTTTTATGAGCTCCCAAGAATAATTGGCAATATCAACCTGCTCTTCTGCATCCAATTCTGAAGGACTAAAAGCCACTAGTCTTTGAATAAACACTTGAAAAGGCATGCGTGTTTGCGGAAATAATAGCACCACAATCACCAAAGCGAACAAAATATTGTTCCAGTTTTTTTTAAAAAAAGGCTTGAGTTTATTCATTATTCAAAAGTAAGCAATTTGGATAAACAAAGATAAAAGAAGGGCGCTACCTGCATACTGCCTGTTCGCGCCCTCAAACTAACAAAAAAGATGCATGCCGTATTAAATTTTCTTTTTCATAAAAACTTTAAACATACCTAAGCATGATAAATCAAGCGTAGCGACAAGCTATGGTTAGGTCGTGAAGATTACTAACTTCTTACATATCGCAAATCATAATTTTCGAATCACCACAATTGAATTTAACAAAACCGAAGAATCCCGATAGACTCACTGCATTTTTAACAAGCATTTGCCATTGCATTTCGCTATAAAAACCGCTACATTTAGACCAAATGTATTGCAGTAATAATTATCCTAAATTTGTGAGGAAGCCATTAAAACAAAAATAAAATTACCAACCCATGAGTTCACGAAGAGATTTTGTTAAACAGACAGCGGTCGCAGGTCTTGGAATTACACTTGCCCCTCAATTAGCATTTGGAGCCAACAATGGAACTAAAGAAAAGCTCAACATTGCATTTATAGGTGTTGGTCTTCGAGGAACCAATCACTTGAATAATTCCTTACTCAGAGATGATGTAAATGTAGTTGCCATTTGTGACATTGACAAAAAACGCAACACCCTCGCCTTAGAAATGATTTCTAAGGCAGGGCAGCCAAAACCAAAGGTATTCTCCAATGGAGATTATGCCTATCGTGATTTACTTGCATTATCTGAAGTAGACGCCGTTATCATTTCAACGCCATGGCTGTGGCATACAAGGATGGCCAAAGATACTATGATAGCTGGTAAGTATACAGGGCTTGAAGTCTCAGCCGCTAACACCATGGAAGAATGCTGGGATTTGGTAAACACCCACGAAGAAACGGGAAGCCATCTAATGATTCTTGAGAACGTTTGCTACAGAAGAGATATCATGGCCGTGCTTAATATGGTAAAACAAAATATGTTTGGCGAATTGTTACACTTCAGATGTGGCTATCAACACGACTTGCGTTTTGTTAAGCTTAATGATGGGAAAACACCTTATGGAAAAGGCGTAGAATTCGGTGAAAAAGGAATTTCTGAATCGGCCTGGCGTACACAACATTCGCTCTTAAGAAATGCAGACGTCTACCCTACGCATGGCGTTGGACCTATTGCTACCATGTGCAACATCAATCGAGGAAATAGATTTGTTTCCATGACTTCGCATGCGACTAAAGGTGTTGGTATTCACAATTATATTGTTAAAAATGGTGGTGAAGACCATCCAAATGCAAAACTAAAATTCAAACAAGGAGATATCATTACCTCAACAATTGACACTGCCAACGGAGAAACTATAATTGTAACACATGATTGTAATTCACCGCGCCCCTACTCCCTTGGATTTAGAGTTCAAGGAAGCGAAGGTATTTGGGAAGTGGATGGCAACAGAATTTATCTCGAAGGCAAATCCGAAAAATCACATCGCTGGGATGACGCTAGCAAATGGTTAAAGCAATATGACCATCCATTGTGGGCCAAGTATGGCACATATGCCGCAGATTCTGGTCATGGTGGCATGGACTTTTTCGTACTACAGGCCTTTGTGGAATCAGCTAAAAAGAATATAGCGCCACCAATGGATGCCTATGATGCAGCGGCATGGAGCGCTATTACCCCCCTAAGTGAAGTTTCTATTGCAAACAATGGGGAACCACAAGATTTTCCAGATTTCACTCGAGGAAACTGGGTAAAACGTCAACCCTATAATTGGATTAAAGCTAGCTATTAATGAGCGAACCATCACAAATAAACATAAAAACACCCGGCAGGATTTGTCTGTTCGGTGACCATCAAGATTATTTGGGGCTACCTGTAATTGCCTGTGCCTTTAATCGTTCAGTGACATTAACTGCTCAAGAAAACGGGGAGGCTGTTTTTCGGATTTCACTACCGGATATTGGACAGGAGCGTATTATCCCTATAAGTGAAAGATTTGATAGCTATGCCAAAGAAGATTATTTTGCTTCTGGCCTCGAAACCTTAAGGGCAAATGGGATGGAGCCAAATATGGGCTATGACGTTTGCTTTACAAGCGACCTTCCAATAAATGCCGGTGTATCGAGTTCTTCTGCCATTGTAGTTGCGTGGATCCATTTTTTACTGAAAGCATTCAACTTAAATCAAGAGCCGCCATCACAACAAATAGCTCAGATGGCATATCAGGCTGAAGTGGTAGCGCATAATTCACCTGGAGGACGTATGGATCAATATAGCATTGCTATTGGTGATATCGTTTATATTGATACAAGCGAAGATGCTTCCTATGAAATAATTGGCAATCAATTGGACGGTTTGGTTTTAGGGGAAAGTGGCGAACCTAAAGAGACTATAGGCCTTTTACAATCTAAAAGACGCATGGCCGAAGAAGCAATTGCAATTGTAAAAGAGAAAGATCCCAACTTTAAATTGGAAAACGCCTATTTGCATGATGCTGAGGCACATTCTAGATTCCTTCCGAAGGAATTGGCACCTTATTTCTACGGAGCTATTAAAAATCATTCAATCACGAAACAGGCCTATGTAGAATTTAAAAAGGACGAGCCAAATGCAGAACGCCTAGGAAGCCTCATGAATGCGCATCATGAAGTGCTTAAAAACAATTTGAAGCTAACCCTTCCGGTGATAGATAAGATGATCGAAGCATCACTAGAGGCAGGTGCTTATGGCGCAAAAATAGTAGGTTCTGGACTTGGAGGCAGTATTGTAGCGCTTTGCCCACCCCATAAAATGGAGGCTGTTGTAGAAGCGATAAAACTTGCAGGAGGAAAAGATGCTTATCCTGTTTATGTAAACCAAGGAACAAATACAAATTGATGCATAGTACATTAGTAATATTAGCAGCTGGAGCTTCCTCTAGAATGAAACAAAGTGATGCAACCAATTCACTTTCGGAAGAAAAAATTAATGCTGCAAATTCACTCAGCAAAGCTCTCATTGGTGTGGGAAGCGACAATAGACCATTACTCGATTTTTTATTGCTGCATGCAAAAAGAGCTGCTTATACTGACGTTATCTTAGTTGTTGGTGCGCAAGCTTCCGCATTCAAGAAGCATTATGGAAATACGTTTGAAGGCTTACAAATTAGTTATGCAACGCAGTCAATTCCGAAGGAAAGAATAAAGCCCTCAGGAACAGCAGATGCTGTATTACAAGCGATGGAGCAATTTCCGAAGTTAAAACATCAAGCTTTCACCGTTTGTAATGCAGATAATTTGTATTCAGTAAAAGCGCTTGAAGCACTTCGGAAAAACGCAGATACCAACGCATTTATAAGTTATGATAGGGATGGTCTTTTATTCTCAATGGAACGAATTTCACGTTTTGCACTGGTACAACTAGACCCAGATGATTTTGTGTCAGATTTCATTGAAAAGCCTGAACCTTCAGAAATAAAACACTATCAAGACGTTCATGGAACGTACCGCGTGAGCATGAATATTTTCAAGTTTAACGGGAGTCTTATGTATGCTTATTTACAAAACTGTCCGTTGCACCAAGAAAGAGATGAGAAAGAATTACCTACTGCTATTTTAAACATGTGCAAGGATAACCCCAAGGCTATGCGCGGGATTCCTTTTAAGGAACATGTTCCCGATCTCACTTCGAAAGAGGACATTGACAAAATGGGGGATTATTTAGATCAAAACTTCTCTGTATAAAAAAACTCCCGCCATAAGGCGAGAGTTTTTGAACTTCAAATTAGTTCTATTAAGCGTTTCCTTTTTTAATTAGGTTCAACGCACTACCCTTTCTGTACCACTCAATTTGAGCATGGTTATAGGTATGATTCGACATAATCACGTCTTTACTTCCATCAGCATGTACAACTTCAATAGCAAGTGGTTTCCCTGGCGCAAAATCTGCGATATCAATTAAATTAAATGTATCATCTTCTTGGATTAGGTCATAATCAGCTTCATTAGCAAACGTAAGACCTAACATCCCTTGTTTCTTCAAATTTGTTTCGTGTATACGTGCAAAAGATTTTACTAATACGGCAGCAACCCCTAAGAATCTCGGCTCCATTGCTGCATGCTCACGAGAAGACCCTTCACCGTAATTATGATCACCCACTACAATGGTATAGACACCAGCCTTTTTATATTCACGCTGTGTATCTGGCACCCCACCATAATCACCATCTAATTGGTTCTTTACGAAGTTTGTTTTCTTATTGTAAGCATTTATCGCCCCAATCAAACAGTTGTTCGATATATTATCTAAATGACCCCTATAACGTAACCAAGGACCTGCCATGGAAATATGATCTGTAGTACATTTACCAAAGGCCTTGATAAGCAATTTCATTCCCTGTACCTCGCTATTTTTGATAGGCTCAAACGGCGTTAACAACTGCAAACGCTCGCTCGTAGGACTTACGGCAACTATTACACTGCTACCATCTTCAACCGGCGCGTCATAGCCATTGTCCTTCACCTCGAATCCTTTTGGTGGTAATTCCCATCCTGTAGGCTCATCGAGGATCACTTCTTCACCATTTTCATTAATTAACGCATCTGTAATTGGATTGAAATCCAAACGTCCAGAAAGTGCAATAGCTGCTGTTAATTCCGGAGATCCTACAAAGGCATGTGTATTTGGATTTCCATCGGCACGCTTCGCAAAGTTTCTGTTGAATGAATGAACAATACTGTTCTTAGGTGCATTCTTTGGGTCATCATAACGTGCCCACTGGCCAATACATGGTCCGCAGGCATTCGTAAATATTTTTGCACCTAATGTCTCAAAGATGCCTAAAATTCCGTCGCGCTCAGCTGTATATCTCACTTGTTCAGAACCTGGGTTAATCCCTAATTCTGATTTCATCTTAATTCCCTTGTCTAATGCCTGTTGTGCTATAGAAGACGCACGAGACAAATCTTCATAAGACGAGTTGGTACAAGACCCAATCAATCCCCATTCTACTTTCAAAGGCCAGCCGTTTGCTATTGCCTTTTCGTTCATAGTTCCTACAACCGTTGCTAAATCTGGCGTAAAAGGTCCGTTTAGCATTGGCATTAAGTCCGTCAAATTGATATCAATCAGTTGATCAAAATACTGCTCAGGATTTACATATACTTCAGGATCTGCCGTAAGGTGTTCTCTTACTTTATTTGCTTCATCTGCTACATCTGCTCTTTCCGTAGCACGTAAATAGCGCTCCATAGAGTCATCATAACCGAAGGTAGACGTAGTCGCTCCTATTTCAGCACCCATATTACAAATGGTCCCTTTTCCTGTACAAGACATAGAAGTTGCTCCAGGTCCGAAATACTCAACAATAGCACCCGTTCCTCCCTTAGCGGTTAGAATTTCTGCTACTTTCAAGATTACATCCTTTGGCGCAGTCCAGCCACTTAATTTTCCTGTTAATCTAACTCCAATTAATTTCGGGAATTTTAGTTCCCAAGCCATTCCTGCCATCACATCAACCGCATCCGCTCCTCCTACTCCAATGGCAACCATACCTAATCCACCAGCATTCACCGTGTGAGAATCTGTTCCAATCATCATTCCACCAGGGAAGGCGTAATTTTCTAATACAACTTGGTGAATAATCCCAGCACCTGGTTTCCAGAAACCAATTCCATATTTATTAGAAACTGACCCTAAGAAGTCAAAAACCTCACTACTCGTATCATTGGCACGTTTTAAATCGGCCACCGCTCCTTGTTTCGCTTGAATAAGGTGATCACAGTGAACTGTTGTTGGAACAGCTACTGTTTTCTTTCCGGCCTGCATAAATTGCAATAAAGCCATTTGTGCAGTAGCATCCTGACAAGCAACACGATCTGGGGCAAAATCCACATAATCCTTACCTCTCGTAAACGCCTCAGTTGGCATGCCATCCCATAGGTGACTATATAATATTTTTTCTGAAAGTGTAAGTGGCTTACCAACAACTTCACGTGCTTTATTTACACGCTCGGCCATCTGGCTATATACCTTTTTAATCATGTCAATATCGAATGCCATATGTGGGTTTTTTGGTTCACTAAGGATTGCAAAAGTACAAAATATTAATATCTTTTAAAAATGCTTAACGAAAATAGATAATCTTTGAATATAATGCAATAAAAACCTGTTTTGTTTAATATAATTTGAGAATATCGTAAATTTGACTGGTGAAAATTATCAAATTGGCAAGTCTCAGCTTTTTATGCTCTTGCGGAAGAAAGGTCTGTCACGTATATCCATCATTGGTTTTTCGTATAAACGGTACAAAAAATAAGCTAGTATGATTGTGACACTAATGTAGGCAAAAGACAACAGGCATTTTTCTAATGTGGACAACGCCTCAATCACTACAAATTGTCGCATGACCTGTAGTACAATAGAGTAATGTAAAAGGTACATCGAATAGCTAATTATGCTTATTATGGTAATCGGCTTTAGAATGAATGACTTGGTTGTTTTAAGCTGCGATAAAAATGGTAAGCAAAGTGCTATACTAATTGATGTAATTGGCAAATACAGCAGGTTTAAGATGGACTGAAAAGCATAACTTTCTGGGGGTACTGTCTGAAATACTAGTTGTAATGCCAAAAAGAGCGCCGCTCCTATTTTTAACAATAGCGAGGCGCGGCGTTCCCATAATTTGGATTTAACCAAAGATAGGATGGCGGCTAGTACGCCGTAATAAATTGCATCAATTCTATAAAGAACTACTGCCTTCAACTCCTTGTTCCATTGGTCCATGGAAAACGTTTCGGCATATAAATTGTAAATAAACTTGGTAATTGTGAAAAAT
>JBLHGH010000104.1:0-7263 GCA_047615425.1 Candidatus Latescibacterota bacterium | reverse complement strand
TTCAAGGTGAAACAGAAGCTAACGGTGGTGCTTTAGGTGGTGCTGGAGTATTTAACTCTAGTAACATTTACTTTAACAATGGTGGTACTGACCCAGGTGTTTGTTTTGACCAAACTAACGGTGATGAGTTTGAATACCCAGAAGGTGAATGGTTCTCAGTAAATATCTATGCTGATGTAGACAATACTGTTTATACTATGACTGTTAATGGTGTTGAAGGATCTGAGACTGATTTTCAATCTGATGCTATCTTCGGTGGACTTGATTTATTCTCTATCGATGGAAACAACGAAATGTATGTTGATGATGTACTTTTAGCTCCTGGAGTTTTAGGAACTTCTGATTTCTCTGCTGATGTATTTAGTGTATATCCTAACCCAGTGAAAGATGTATTGAACATCAATTCTCAAGCTGCTGTTGATTCAGTTGTTATTTATGATGTACTAGGAAAAGTTGTATTACAGGCGCAGCCTGCTGCAATCTCTCCAAGCATCAACATGAGTGGTTTAAACTCTGGTGCTTACTTAGTAAACGTTACTATCGGTGGCGCTTCTAAAACTATCAAAGTTATCAAATAAGCTTTTACAGCTAATTTATATAAAAAGGTCCTTCTATTAGAAGGGCCTTTTTTTATCTTTATTATTAAACTTTACAACTACCTATTATGTTCAAAAAAGTTATTCTAGTCTTTTTATGTTTTACAGCAGTTTCCTGTTCCGAACTACAACAGGTTATTAATACGCTCCCAGGTCAAACCGGAGGTGTCAATCCCATTGATATAGCAGGTGGTTTACGTCAAGCACTTGATTTAGGCATAGACAAGCAGGTAACTAAACTTACTCAGAAAGATGGCTTCTATAAAAACAACCTTGTGAAAATTCTCTTACCGCAAGAGCTACAAAAGGTAGATCAGACCCTTCGGGACATTGGATTGGGGAATCTAGCTGACCAAGGCTTAAAAGCCATAAACAGAGCCGCTGAAGACGCAGTAAAGGAAGCAACTCCAATCTTTGTTGCTGCTGTTCGTGACATTACATTCAATGATGCCAAGAATATATTATTAGGCTCAGACAATTCCGCTACATCGTATTTAAAAGGCAAGACAAATCAGTCGTTATATTCAAAATTCAACCCTGTGATTGAGAGCTCATTTGCTAAAGTGGGCGCAGACGATATTTGGGCTAACATTATTACACGCTATAATAAGATCCCTTTTGTAAAAAAAGTGAATCCAGATTTAACTGATCATGTTACCAATGAAGCACTGAAAGGTGTTTATAAAATGATTTCAGTTGAAGAGAAAAACATACGAACTAAGATAGGCGCTAGAACAACAAATCTATTAAAGCAAGTATTTGCTTTACAGGATTAAGCATGTAAGGTTCTGAAGTAAGCAAAAGCTTTAACCAACCTCGACCCATACCAACTGAAGAATTCACCATCTACAAGACGCACTTCTTTTCGGAGTGCCTCTTTCAACGCTAATACATCCGCCTCTTTAAAGGGATATGGCTCTGAAGACAAAAACACCATATCTGCCTCGTTTAAATCGTCCAGACTAACTTCAGGATAACGCCCAGGACGCGAATCAAAAACATTTTTGAATTTATTTATCTGAAGTAACGTATTGATAAACGTTTGGCTACCAGCAGCCATATATGGCTTTTTCCAGATTAGATAAGCTACTTTTTTCACATCTTGCTCTTTCATTATGCTAAGAAATGCATCGCGTTCAAAAACCAGTGTTGCATTTATTTCTTTGGCTCTTTGGGCCACGTCTAAAACAACCCCAAGTTGGTTTATCATATCCAACACATCTTCAATTCCATAAATATCGCTAACCCAAACTGGCACAAATTCTGACAAAGCTTGAACAATCCCTTCAGTATTCTCCTCTTTATTACAGATAACAACATCTGGCTTTAACGCCTTGATTTTATCCAGATGAATATTCTTGGTCCCACCAACCACATCTACTTCCATTCGAAGATCTACAGGGTGAACACAAAATTTAGTAATCCCAACGAGCTTATCTCGAAGTCCGAGATCCACTAACAATTCCGTTTGAGATGGCACTAAAGATATAACGCGTTTTGGCGTTTCAGAAAAGGTGAGGGTTCTATTTAATTGATCTTTAACGATCATGAAGGATTGCTTCCATTTGCAATTGTAATTCACGTGCAGCAATTGCAGCCGCTTGTGCATAATCAGCCTCCTGAGAAGCGTATATGATGCCACGAGAAGAATTGATTAACAAACCAACATTCTCGGACATGCCGTATTTACAAACCTCTTGTAGATTTCCTCCTTGTGCCCCTACTCCAGGCACCAGTAAGAAACTATCAGGAACAATCTTTCTTATGTCTAACAGATATTTGGCCTTTGTGGCACCCACGACATACATTAAGTTATGGTTATTGGCCCAATGTTTTGAAGTTTCAAGAACGCTTTTGTAGATTTCTTTTCCTTCAGAAATTTTAACTTGAAAATCAAACGCTCCTTTATTTGATGTTAGCGCTAAAAGAATCGTGTGCTTGTCTTTAAAAGCTAAAAAAGGCTCCACAGAATCTTTCCCCATATAGGGCGCAACAGTAACAGAATCAAAAGCAAGGTCTTCAAAGAATGCCTTTGCATACATGGTCGAAGTATTCCCTATGTCACCACGTTTTGCATCTGCAATTGTGAAAATTTCTGGGTAGTTTTCATTCAGGTATCTGATTGTTTTCTCTAACGATTTCCACCCTTTTATACCATATGCCTCATAAAATGCTGTATTGGGTTTATAAGCAACAGCCAGATGGTGTGTAGCGTCTATGATTGCCTTATTAAAGGCAAAAATGGGATCTTCATCCTTTAATAGGTGCTTTGGTATTTTATCTAAATCGACATCTAGTCCAATACATAGAAACGACTTCTTTTTTTCTATTTGCGCGATTAGTTCTTTTGTTGTCATACGTGTAATTTCCGAAGCAAGTAAATGAGTCTACCTATTAAAATCCGTCTCCAGATTCTTTAAGGCGCTCCGTGTTATCTACCAATTGTAGTTCGTCAATAATTTTCTGGATATCTCCGTCAATAATATTGTTCAAATCGTATAAGGTTAAATTAATCCGGTGGTCCGTCACGCGACCTTGAGAATAATTATAGGTTCTAATTTTTGCGCTACGATCTCCACTGGTTACCTGAGAGCCTCTTTTTAAAGCATCCTCCGCCTGTTTTTTAGCAAGTTCCTGATCGTATAATCTTGAACGAAGCACCTTAAACGCCTTCTCTTTATTTTTATGTTGCGATTTCTGGTCTTGACACTGAGCAACAAGCCCAGAAGGAAGGTGTGTTAAACGCACTGCAGAGTAGGTAGTGTTTACAGATTGACCACCTGGCCCAGAAGAGCAGAAGAAATCTACTCTAACATCTTTTGCTTCTATTTGCACATCAAATTCTTCCGCCTCAGGAAAAACCATCACAGTTGCAGCACTTGTGTGCACGCGACCCTGCGTTTCAGTCTGAGGTACTCGCTGCACACGATGCACTCCGGCTTCAAATTTTAAGGTTCCATAAACATCGTCGCCCTCTACTTCTATCTGGATCGCTTTATAGCCTCCGCTGGTTCCTTCACTAAAATCTACTACACTTGTTTTCCATCCTTTACTGTCGCAGTATTTTGTGTACATACGATGTAAATCTCCTGCAAAAATACTTGCCTCATCTCCACCCGTTCCGGCTTTAATTTCCATTACCGCATTCTTAGCATCTTCTGGGTCTTTTGGGATAAGCATCACTTTTATGTCTTCTTCTAGAACCGTAATTTTAGATTTAGCCTCATCCATTTGCATTTTTGCCATCTCCACCATATCAGCATCACTACCGTCTGCCAGAAGCTCTTCAGCCTCCTCGATTCGTTCCGTAGCCGTGAGATATTGATCACGCTTTTTCATCAAAGCGCTAAGATCCTTATATTCCTTTGTAAGTTGAATATATTGCTTCTGGTCGCTAATAATATCTGGCTGGATGATTAGGTCGCTCACCTCATCAAATCTATTCTTTACTATCTGAAGTTTTTCTAACATATAAGAATGCGTCCGGTTTTATTGAACGGGATACAAATTTACAATAATTTAGCATGAAATTATAAGATTTTCAACAAGAGGAATATAGTTTATGCTTCAGAAACATCAATACCTTGACAATTTCTGAAATTGCAAAAAAATCATTAAATATAGCTTACAACCACAGGTTTCTCAGATTTACTCACCACGGTATAACATACTAAGAGTATGTTTGAAAGTATAAAAAGAGACCGTCTATTACTTTCATGCTAGCAATCAAGTAGGAATCACCCTTCTTAATATTCGAAAGTTCCAAACTCACTTTTTATTGTTAGACCCTTATTTTCCGCGCTCTCAACACGACCAACTACTTGTGCAGCAACCCCATAAGATTGAGAAATTTTAATCACTTCCTGTGCTATTGCCTTTGGCAGATAAATTTCCATTCGGTGACCCATATTAAAGACTTGATACATCTCTTTCCAGTCTGTATTACTCTCTTCTTGAATCAATTTAAAAAGTGGTGGGAGATCAAATAAATTATCTTTAATAATATGTAAATCATCAATAAAGTGGAGGATTTTAGTCTGAGCACCACCACTGCAATGTACCATCCCATGAATATCTTTATTGCTAAATTTATTTAATATGGCTTTTATAATGGGTGCGTATGTTCTGGTAGGTGACAACACTAGTTTTCCTGCATCCAAAGGTGAACCTGCTACTGGGTCTGTTAAATTCATAGAGCCAGAATACACCAAATCTTCTGGCACCGCGTGATCAAAACTTTCCGGATATTTCTTTATCAACGATTTATTGAAGACATCATGACGCGCGGAGGTCAATCCATTGCTTCCCATACCACCATTGTATTCCGTTTCATAGGTTGCTTGACCAAAAGAAGCCAGTCCAACGATAACATCACCATCTTGAATATTCCCATTATCAATAACATCGCTCCGTTTCATTCTAGCTGTAACGGTTGAGTCCACAATAATGGTCCGAACTAAATCCCCTACATCTGCTGTCTCTCCTCCTGTGGAATGTATTTGCACACCAAATTTTGCCAAATCTGCAATGAGCGCTTCAGTCCCATTGATAATCGCGGATATCACTTCTCCAGGAATAACATTTTTATTTCTTCCAATCGTAGACGAAAGCATGATATTATCAACAGCTCCAACACAGAGTAAATCGTCAATATTCATGATTAACGCATCCTGTGCGACGCCTTTCCAAACAGAAATATCTCCCGTCTCTTTCCAATACATATACGCTAGTGCTGATTTTGTTCCGGCACCATCAGCATGCATGATAAGGCAATAAGCCTCGTCTCCAGTTAAGTGATCTGGAACTATTTTACAGAAGGCCTGCGAAAAAAGTCCTTTGTCCACATTTTTTATGGCGGCGTGCACATCCTCCTTACCTGCTGAAACGCCTCGTTGGGCATAGCGTTTAGAAATTTCTTCACTCATAAGACAAAGGTAAAAAAGAAAACCTCAAAGCTAGGCTATGAGGTTTTCTAAGAATTAAATACTTATTAACGTGTAAACAAGAGTTCTCTATACTTGGTAAGTGGCCAAAGCTCATCATCTACCAATAGCTCTAACTTATCACAATGGTAACGAATGATCTCAAAGTACGGTTTCACCTTATCACAATAAGCTGCAGCTAATTTTTCCGGATCGCTGAGCTTATTTGCATTTTTGCGCTCATTGATCATAGCTGTAATTCCTTTGTTGATATTTTCAATATGTCCACTAATTTGCTCAATCAGTTGCATTTGCTCCCCAGCTAATTTCTTGAAATTTTTTCCGTAGATATCTTTTAAACCCTGTACGTTCTCAATCAAAATATTCTGATATCTAATAACGGTAGGAATCACATGATTTCTTGCAATGTCTCCTAGGACTCTACTTTCTATTTGAATACGTTTTGCGTATTCTTCAACTTCAATTTCATGACGCGCTTCAACCTCAACTTTACTCATAATACCTAGCTCCTCATAAAGCGCTATAGCACGTTTAGAAACCTGTGCCTTTAATGCTGTTGGGGTAGTCTTGTTATTACTCAAACCTCGCTTCTTAGCTTCTTTTTCCCAAGCATCTCCATATCCATCGCCTTCAAAACGTATACGCTTAGAATCTTTTATATACTCTCTCAAAACATTAAAGATAGCATCATCCTTCTTCATTTTCTTCGTCTTGATAAGCCCATCAACTTGCTTTTTGAACGCTATCAATTGTTTTGCAACAATCGTATTAAGAACCGTCATAGGATTTGCACAATTCGCGGTTGACCCTACGGCACGGAATTCGAATTTATTTCCAGTAAATGCAAATGCTGAAGTTCTGTTTCTGTCTGTGTTATCTAAAAGAATTTCAGGGATTTTACCAACCACATTCAGTTTTAAATCTGTTTTTTCCTGTGGCGATAATTTTCCGTTGGTTACTTTTTCTAATTCATCTAAAACCTCGGTTAACTGTGAACCAATAAATACCGAAATGATAGCTGGTGGCGCTTCGTTTGCTCCTAGACGGTGATCGTTACTCGCACTTGCAATAGCCGCACGCAGCAATTCTTCATACTCATTAACCGCTTTAATTGTATTAATAAAGAAGGTTAAGAATTGTAGATTCTTCATTGGTGTGCTACCAGGTGCTAGTAAATTTATACCCGTGTTGGTTGCCAATGACCAGTTGTTGTGTTTTCCACTTCCATTAATTCCCTCAAAAGGCTTTTCGTGGAATAACACTTTGAAGTTATGCCTGTCTGCAACTTTACTCATCACATCCATCAATAAGGAGTTATGATCTACTGCAAGGTTGGTTTCTTCAAAAATAGGGGCTAATTCAAACTGATTTGGAGCAACCTCGTTATGACGTGTCTTTACTGGAATTCCTAAATACATACATTCGGTTTCCAAATCACGCATATAGTTTAAAACACGTGTTGGTATTGAGCCAAAGTAGTGATCATCTAATTGTTGTCCTTTCGCAGAAGCGTGTCCTAAAAGGGTTCTACCAGTCAAGTTAATATCTGGTCGCGATTTCGCCAAAGCCTTATCGATAAGAAAATATTCTTGCTCCCAACCTAAAGTAGCGTTTACTTTGGTGACATTCTTGTCAAAATATTTTGCCACATCTGTCGCTGCATTATCTATAACCTGTAAGGCACGTAGTAATGGTGTTTTATTATCTAATGCCTCTCCTGTGTA
>JBLHGH010000103.1:0-7278 GCA_047615425.1 Candidatus Latescibacterota bacterium | reverse complement strand
CCTCTTGAAGCAAATTCGTAAGCAATGTTGCCAGTTCCTGAAAATAGATCTAGCATGGAAACTTCAGAAAAATCAATTTCATGATTGAGGATATTGAACAGTGCCTCCTTTGCAAAATCTGTTGTTGGTCTAACAGGTAATGACTTAGGAGCTTGTAATCTTTTTCCTTTATATATTCCAGAAATAATACGCATTATTAACTATTTTTTAAAAGAAAGTGCTGATGTGACAGGTCACTTTCCGTGAATAAAATTCCTTCAAAACTGGCTTTGTAAAATGATATGTTTCTAATATAACGATAGCTGATTTCATACAAAGCGTCTGTTTTATTTACGTCACCAATCAAATAAGTTTCTATACTATCCGGATTAAGGTTTAATTGTTCAAGGCAGAACAAAACATAGTACATATAGTCTTCTGGTGTTTTATATGCGTAAGCATTGCACAATTGCAATTGCCCTTTGTCTAGAACAATAAAATCGAACTGCTCCTTTCGTATGTGAATAAACACTTTTGGTGCCGTCCCATGTTTTTCGCTATCCAATATAGTCTTTAGCAGCACGGAGCTACTATGGAAGTATTGGAACTCACCGTAATGGTCAAAGAAGTAGTTGTTGATGTTAACAAAAGGGACATATACCACCACCATGTCATGATTGCTCAGGGAATCATATGTCATAAAATCGTTTGCTAAAATTTTAGCATTAAATTTTAGGTAGTCGCTGAGTTTTGTTTCGTCGAATAGGGCAGCAGGTACTACAGCGAACATGTTCGTTGCGTAAACAATAGAGACAGATGCAAAGTTATCAGTTAGCACAGGTTCCCGTGCGATATGATGCTGAATTTCGAATAGAAGCTCCTCAGGGGTATAGTTTCTATCAAAATTCTTTTCAGTAAAGAAAATAGCATCCTTTGTGTCTTGATGTGACACCAAAAAAGAAAGCCCGGTCAATGAAACTTGAACGGACAGTCTTTTATATGAATTATTGAGTATGTTATTTTTGCTTAACGCTGTCATATAGCTTTGGCCAGTTTCCACTTGTGTCAACTTCATCCATAGATCCAACCTTTATATAAGCTCCATTAACACCATTCACTGATATAATCTGACTTTCCTGATTCACCATATCACTATTTTGGTCTGCAAGAATTACTGCCTTGGCTACTTTTACTTCAAATACAGCATATTCAGCACCATTTTTTTCAATCTTTCCAGCTTCAAGTTCAAATTTAGCGACTTCCACTTCTTCGATCGGGACGTTCATCATCGTCATATATCTATCTGTACCACCGTATAAAGAATCTTTCACAGGGGCGAAGCCTAAGGTGTCAATAATCGTGGCTTCAATATCATACCCACCTGTCATAGCATCTAAACCGTATGCTTTATTCTTTACTTGATCTGCATAACTAGTATCTCTTCTTGCCGTAATTGCAAACTGTGCAGTATCAATAAACTGAATTAAGCTGCTGAAATCACCAGCAAAGCCTCCTGCTATTTCTTGATGTGCAAGCTGCGCTGCCTTAATGTCTTTTAGATTTTTAATTACCTTAGCATATCGCGCCTCTTTGATTTTGTTGAACTCAATTGGTCCTGCAATTGAATTCCAAAGTTTATATCCAAGAAATATTATTAAGATCCAAAGTACAATCTGTATTACTATTTTCATTGTGCGATTTTTTTTAATGTATACTATTCAAAAAAGGTCTTCGACAAATCTACAATATTTTTTTGTTCGTAAAAGTATAATCTGAAAAAATCATGGCTATCTTTACGGCACAAAGTTTCAAATAATTCATGGACGTACCTCATTTCTATGGCCTTCTTAAAGCCGATTTTCCGCATCAGCTTACCACCAAACAGGATATTGCACTTCAACTGCTTTCAAAATTTGCCATTAGCAATGAAAAAAACGAGGTGTTTTTATTAAAAGGCTATGCAGGAACGGGTAAAACTACCATTATTGGAACTTTAGTTAAAAACCTATGGAAAGCACAGAAATCGTTTTCTTTGTTAGCGCCAACAGGGCGCGCTGCAAAGGTGATTAGTAATTACAGCGGTAAAGAAGCGTTCACGATTCATAAAAAAATATACTACCCTAAAAGTCAAAAGGGTGGAGGTGTTTCATTTACACTTCAAAATAATAAATCGAGAAACCAAATATTTATTGTTGATGAAGCTTCAATGATTCCGGATATCAAACAAGATTCGAAACTTTTTGAAAACGGATCTCTGTTGGATGATTTAATCCAGTATGTCTATAGCGGACATAATTGCAGGCTATTACTCATTGGAGATACAGCACAGTTGCCACCTATCAAGTTAGATATTAGTCCGGCCTTGGATGCTCAAATTTTGGAGAATCAGTTTGATAAAATAGTAACTGCCATAGAACTTGACGAAGTTGTGAGACAGCAGCAAGAGAGTGGTATTCTCGAAAATGCAACACGTTTAAGAGCGGTTTTAGATGATGGTTTTTTCGAATCTTTTAAATTTTCTATTGACAATTACCCAGATGTTATTAGGCCAATAGACGGCATGGAGGTCTTGGACGCTATTACAGATAGCTATAGCGAATCTGGTGAAGATGATGCTGTATTTATTGTTCGATCGAATAAAAGAGCCAATTTATATAACCAAAACATACGAAGTAGGGTGCTGTATCAAGATCAAGAGCTCGCTGCTGGTGACCGCCTCATGGTGGTTAAAAACAACTATCACTGGGTAGGTGCTGAAAGTGAGGCTGGCTTTATAGCCAATGGTGATATCGTTGAAGTTTTAGAGATATTTAGATTTATTGATTTATATGGTTTTCGCTTTGCGGAAGTGCGGGTTCAAATGTCAGATTACCCTAGAATGAAAGCCTTTGAAACCGTCCTGTTATTGGATACATTAGCCTCAGAGACACCATCACTTCCATATGAAGACTCCAACAAATTATACCAAGCGGTAATGGAGGACTATGCGCATGAAAAGTCCAAATACAAAAAGTTTCTAGCCGTAAAAAAAAATAGGTACTTCAATGCGCTACAAGTGAAGTTTTCTTATGCAATAACCTGCCACAAAAGCCAAGGTGGGCAGTGGAATACAGTTTTCGTCGAGCAACCCTACTTGCCAAACGGAATTGACAAAGATTACATTCGTTGGCTATATACCGCTATTACAAGGGCTAAAGAAAAATTATACCTCATTGGATTTAAAGATGATTTTTTTGTAGATTCGTAATCAATGGACTACGTTAGTATCATAATAAGTATTTGCTTGGGGGTTGGATTGTCTGCTGCTGCGGGTTTCCGTGTGTTTCTACCATTATTGGTGCTAAGCTTGGCTGGCTATTTTGACATTATACCACTTAACGAAAGCTGGGAGTGGGCAGGAAGCGTCACGGCAGTTATTGTTATGGGATTTGCCACTATATCCGAAATCTTCGGATATTATATTCCCTGGGTTGACAATGCATTAGATTCAATTGCAATTCCATTAGCCACAGTGGCAGGAACCCTGATTATGGTGGCAACAGTGGCAGATTTAAGTCCTGTAGTTACATGGGCTTTAGCCATTATTGCTGGCGGTGGCACAGCCACAGCAATTAAAGGAAGCGCTTCTGCTGTAAGGCTTACATCTACTGCTACAACAGGTGGTCTTGGTAATCCCGTAGTAAGCACACTAGAAACAGGAACCGCGGTTATAATGTCTGCAGCTTCTATTTTTATTCCGGTATTATCCTTTCTTTTTGTGCTGGCTATCTTCTTCGGAATGTATAAATTTTATAAAAAGCTTCGAAAAAAGGGCGCTACACAAGCATAATATTTTTATTTTTGGGGCACTAACTAAAGAGATCTTACGACGTTGAAAATAATAGCAATGATTCCTGCGCGCTACGGCGCATCTAGATTCCCGGGTAAACTGATGCAAGATCTTGGCGGTAAGCCAGTGATAGTGCGGACCTATGAGGCAACTCAGGCTACCAACCTTTTTGACGAAGTGTATGTAGTTACGGATAGCGATATTATTTTTAATGAGATTGAACTTCACGGCGGAAAAGCAATTAAAAGTATTAAGGAGCATGATTGTGGAAGTGATAGAATAGCTGAAGCCGTTGAAAACATGGATGTGGATATCGTGGTGAACGTACAAGGAGATGAACCTTTCACCAGTAAAGAAGGACTGGAGCAGGTCCTCAGTGTTTTTGAAGGTTCCGATGCAGACAAAATTGATTTGGCATCACTTATGACCGAAATCCATGATTGGAAAGAAATTAGCGACCCAAATAGTGTGAAAGTGATTGTAGACAAGGATAGTTTTGCCTTGTACTTTTCAAGATCACCCATTCCATATCCTCGTGACAAGAATGCTGCAGTACAATATTACAAGCACAAGGGCATTTATGCTTTTAGAAAAGAAGCGTTATTGGACTTTTATAAGTTGCCAATGCGAACAATGGAAGCTGCAGAAAAAATAGAATGTATCCGTTACTTAGAGTATGGAAAAAATATAAAAATGGCAATTTCAAATACACAGGGAATTGAAATTGACACCCCAGAAGACCTTATGAGGGCGAATAAAGTATTCAAAGAAGATAAAGCAGAAACAATAAATAATAAGTTTAAAAATTTCCCAATGGTGCCGAAAGTTGTTTTTGGTCAGGGATGTTTCGATCAGCTGTCGTCTATATTAGCACCGCAACGTAAAGATAAAGCACCATTTATTTTTCTAATTGATGATGTCTTTAGAAACAATACGGAATTTATGGACCGAATTAATCCGCGTTTTAATGATAAACTCTTATTTGTTTCTTCCGAAGACGAACCTAAAACGAGTCAGGTAGATCAAATGGTTAAGGATATTAAGGGAGAGTTCACATATAAGCCTTCTGGTATAATTGGAATAGGAGGAGGAACGGTTCTTGACCTTGCAAAAGCAGTTTCTATCATGTTGAATAACAAAGGAAGTGCTGCAGATTACCAAGGCTGGGACTTAGTTAAAAATAAAGCCGTATACCACGTTGGTGTTCCTTCTATTTCTGGTACTGGTGCTGAAGTTTCTAGAACAACTGTATTATCTGGCCCCTTAAAAAAGCTTGGAATTAATAGTGACTTTACACCTTTCGATCAAGTAATTCTTGATCCTGATTTGACAATAGGTGTTCCAATGAGTCAATGGTTCTACACAGGTATGGATTGTTTTATTCATTGCGTGGAGTCTTTAAATGGGACCTTCTTAAATGCTTTTAGTCAGAGTTATGGTGAAAAGGCATACGACTTATGCCGAGAAATTTTCGTTGATGGAAAGTTAGAAGAATCAGAATCAAGAGGTAAATTGATGATGGCCTCATGGCATGGAGGAATGAGTATCGCCTATTCTCAAGTGGGCGTTGCACACGCTATGAGTTATGGACTATCGTATGTTCTGGGAACCAAACATGGTATTGGAAACTGTATTGTATTTGACCACTTAGAAGATTTCTATCCAAAAGATGTAATACTCTTTAAGGAAATGGTTAAAAAACATAATATCATCCTCCCAAAGGGTCTTTGTTCTAATCTTACCGATGATCAAATGAATACCATGATTGATATAGCATTAAGTCTTGTTCCTTTGTGGGAGAATGCACTGGGTAATGATTGGGAAAGCATTATGACCCGTGAGCGTTTAAAAGAATTATATTTGAGAATGTAACTTTTCCTTTCGAAGCTTTCTATAAGATGATTTTTACTAAATTTTTATTTCACAAGGTCCTAGGTTGGAAAATTAAAGGACAATTTCAACCTGACATCAAGAAAGCAGTTGTTATTGTTGTGCCACATACCAGCTGGCACGATTTCTATATTGGTGTCTTTACTAGAAAACTTTTAAAGACCGAAATCAACTGGATTGGTAAAAAGGAACTTTTTAAGTGGCCTTTAGGATGGTATTTTAGATGGATGGGTGGCACGCCAATTGACAGAACTTCTGGCCAAAATAAGGTAGAGGCTATCACCGAAATTTTTAACTCCAATGAGCATTTTAGATTGTCGCTAGCACCAGAAGGGACTCGAAAAAAAGTAACTACATGGAAAACGGGTTACTACTATATAGCTCAAGCCGCTAATGTTCCAATTATACCAATTGCATTTAACTATAATACAAAAACAGTGGTTGTCCATGAACCTTTTTATATTACAAATAATATTGAAGCCGATACAAAGACACTTCGAGCCCTATATGATGGCGTTATCGGAAAAGTCCACGAATATACCTACCACAATTAATTATTTTAGTTTCGTACATTTATAAAAAATCTTTGTTATGAAACCTTTTCTGCTCGCTATACTCTTTTTAAGTGTACATTCTCTTGGTGCCCAAACTCCCTGTGACGCTGGTATGGCTGGTCCTTTCGAATGTAATGGCTATGATCTAATTTCTCAGATTCCCTTATCAACAATGAATTCAGTTAAGGCAAACGACTCTTGGGGTTGGACAGATGCTCAAGACGGAAAAGAATATGCTATCATTTGCTTAAACGAAGCTACGGCTTTTATTGATATTTCAGATCCGCTAAACCCCGTTTATCTTGGACAATTGCCAGGGGAAAGTAGTCAACATACTACTTGGCGAGATGCTAAAACATACAACGATCATGTATTTATAGTAAGTGAAGATACGGGTCACGGCATGCAAGTTTTTGATTTAACACGACTTCGGAATGTTATGAATCCACCAGTTATTTTCACTACGGATGCACTTTATACAGGTTTTGGTGGTGCGCACAACATTGCAATTAATGAAGATTCAGGTTTTGCGTATGCAATTGGTACCGGTACCTTTGGTGGAGGACCTCACTTTATAAATATTCAGGATCCTGTAAATCCAGTTGCAGCCGGCGGGTACAGTGCGGACGGTTATTGTCATGATGCCCATGTTGTAATTTATGATGGCCCAGATGTGGATTATCAAGGCCGTGAGATTTTATTCGGAAGCAATGAAGTGGAAGTCGTTATTGAGGATGTTACGGACAAGTCGAATCCAATCACAATTTCTACGATTGACTATACAAATATAAATTATACACACCAAGGCTGGCTTACAGAAGATCAACAATATTTTATTATGGGTGATGAGACAGATGAGTTAAATATGGGTTTCAATTCGCGTACAATCATATTCGATATGGAAGACTTGGACAATCCGCAATTATATTTTGAATATTCAGGCCCTACGGGTGCCACCGATCATAATGGTTATGTGAAAGGGGATAAGTTTTATCTGGCTAATAATGCTGCAGGTCTTCGGGTGCT
>JBLHGH010000102.1:0-7330 GCA_047615425.1 Candidatus Latescibacterota bacterium | reverse complement strand
TGCTGGAACCTATTTTATTCAAGTTCACAATGGAGTATACCGCCAGAGTTTGAGGTGGGTGGTTTTGCCTTATTAAATAATATTGAAATTAGACTGTGCAGAATATTAAATTTCATACGTCTTCAAGTATATCAGTAAATGCTGTTATCATTAAAATATCCTCTTTGGAAAAGCTAAATTTGTAAAGAGTGAGGGAGAAAAAGCTCTATATAATTGCCGGTTGTAACTGAGCTGGGAAGACAACTGCTTCGTATACTATTCTGCCGGAAATTATTGAATGCATGGAGTTTGTGAACGCAGATGAAATAGCAAAAGGACTATCTCCTTTTCAACCAAAAACAGTTTCGTTTGAAGCCGGGCGAATCATGATTGATTGAATTAATGATTTACTTGATGAGAATAAAAGCTTTGCATTCGAAACAACTCTTGCAACCAAAAGTTACAGAAATAAAATTATTAAAGCCAAAGATCAAGGATACACGGTTACGCTGCTTTTTTTCTGGCTAAACAACATTTCTTTAGCAAAAGAACGGGTAAAAACAAGAGTGAAAGAAGGTGGACATAACATCCCTGATTATATAATTGAAAGAAGGTATCTTAGGGGTATTAAAAATTGATTTCTATCTTGACATTGTTGATGGCGCCCTATTCTTTGACAATTCTTATGGAAAACATGAGCTCTTCGCCCAAAAATTTGATGGGGAAGAATTACATATTTTAGATGAACCAAAGTTTCTTCACTTAAAAGAGTTTTATGACTAAAAAAGAAAAACAAATAGAATTGAGAGATAAGATTTTAATCGGCCTGGAAGAGGTTTACAAAAAGCTCATTCTATTTAAAAAGGAGAAGAATAGTGAATTAGTAATTATGAAAGGTGACAAACTGGTGAAGACCAAGCCTAAATAAACGCAGTTTATAGCACTATCATAATATTAGGCAGTTATCTTTTATTCAAGTTCACACTGGAGTATACCGCCAGAGTTTGAGGTGGTTGGTTTTGGATTAGGTGGATTGGATGAGATGAAAAGAGTGATGTTTATTGTGAAGTTAGGGGCGACCAAATAAACTAACACATGAATAAACAAGAAATAGAAGACTGGTTAAGACAAACATGGCAACTCGTTTTGGAATTAAAAATCTCCATTAAGAACGCTAAAACCATTTCAGAATATGACATCCATCTTCACAGTATGGTAACGAAACATGGCTTTTTTCAACATCATTTCAAACAGCTTCATTTCATAACCGCAATTCAGCTTTGCAAGTTGCTCTCTGATAAAAGTAACCAAAAAATAAATTTGGCAAAATTCCTTAGAAGGCTGTCGTCTGAATCATATGATCAGGATTTAACTGCCCTGCTTAACACTAATAGGGAGAAAAATATTAATTCACTCTTCAGTTCAAAAAATGATATTGTTGATTTTGCATCCGAGATTAATAAAAAGCTTAATGATCATCAACCACTAATTGAAAGGGTTGAGAAGATGCGCGACAAAATGTACGCGCACAAGGATCCAAACAATATCCCGCAAACCGTTTCCTTTAAAGAACTTGAAGAATTGGTTGAGTTTGTGACTAAACTCCAAGATGATTTGGAATACAAATTTTTTAATGTTCGGAATGCATTTGATCAACTTGCTCCATGGGATATTGAGCAAATAATCAAAGACTTGACTGAGTTTAAACAAATTAAAAAGCAGAGATGGTGAAAAAATGGGCGTCACATAACATCAATTTGGCGCTATGGCTGGCTTTATGCTTCTAATAAAGTTTTTTACTAAATTCGAAGTAAGAATGACCATGAACAATTTATCTAACAAATCCGCCACATCACCAAGCCTTTACGGTTAACAATACAAGAATAATAACAAATATGAAATTAGAAAAAATTCTTGACAAACTCGGTTCATTAGAAAAGAATTCATTCATTAAAATAATTGACAATATCATTTCTAAAAATCCTAAAAATGCAAAGGAAATTGAAAAGATATTGAGTTCGTCCGACAAAGGTTTGAAATCGGTTGACAACCAAAATATTTCCAACATATTTGAATTAACATCAGCCGCATTTATTGAACACATTAGCTGTGAATTTCAAGAAGCTAATTCACAGCTCGACATTCTCATCGATATCATTATTCGTGATGGAAATTGCATAATGAAGCAAGATTGGTTTTCAAGATTGTACGAGAATGAAATAAAAAATCTAAAAACGAAGATCAAAACGCTGAACACAGAACTTGAAAATGAAAAATCCGAGCTGAGCGCGTCGAGAAAAAGAGATTACAAAATTTACAAAGCCTGCTTATCCACCGCATATACAAATGACATTGCCAACAACAGAGAAGCCAAGGTAACTTCTGACGAGCTGTCTATTATCATCACTCTTGCGAAGCAATTAGGCCTATCACAAGAAGAAATCAAACTTATTAATTATTCAATTCTTCCGGTTAAAAAGGTTGACATTCAAGATGTTATAACGAATATCAAGAATCTTGGAATTGTATTTTTTTCAAAAAAAGAAAATACCATTTATGTTGCTGACGAAATGGTTCGCTTACTAAGGAAAGTGCGGCAAAAAGAAGTAGCGGCAAAGTTCTATCGAAGAACCCTTAAACTCCTTCGAGAACCCATAATTAATCAAATAGCCAAGAATCACAGCATTGATCGAAAACTAAGTGCATCCCAAAAAATTGAAGAGATTATCAAAGAAGGCATTTCATTTACGGCTTTACTTACTGACGACATTTACAAGGATGGAATCACACTTACTGAAAAGAAGAAAACGCTCAATGAACTTTGTGAGAAAAGTTTAAATATTCAGAACTTAAAAGGGAGCACGTTAGAAGATAAAATCAGCAGTTTAATTGAATACTTCGACAATGTTGAAAAAGACGAAAAGGTGGGTATTTCACTAGATGGTTTTGATAAAATGTTAACGGAACTAAATGCATCCCTGCCAAAGCTAAATAAGGCATTGAAGGAACAATTTGAATTGCAGGATGAATTTGTTTTAAGTGCCGACTACTTGCTCGACTACAATATAAAGCCGCGGGATATCTTAGATTTGATTGTAAAACCCGATTTGTCAAAATTCATAAAAGACAACGGCATCAAACAACGTGGTGATGATATTTTAAACATTCTCGATCACTATAAGGATGTTGAAAATCTATATTTAGAAAATTTTGAGAATGTTGCGTATCGAAACTTGAACCTACTAAAAGAAAACGGCATCGCGATCAAAGAAAGTGAACTAGGCGTAAAGTTCGAAGAGCTAACAAAGGTCATTTTCAAAGGATTGTCTTTTAACGTTGACGAAAAATTTAAAAACCAACTCAACACCCAAAAGGATATGATGGATATTCTGTTGAACTTGGGCAACGATGAAATAATAATTGTTGAGTGCAAAACCATTAAGGAAAAAGGATACAACAAATTCAGCTCTGTTTCAAGGCAACTTAAAGCGTATCAAAATTTAGCTTTAAAAAACAATCTACGAATCATTAAAATCTTACTTGTAGCACCGGAGTTTAGCGATGACTTCATCTATGATTGCGAAATGGATACCGAAATGAATCTATCTTTATTGACAGCTTCCACGCTTTCCAAAATCTTTGAGGCGTTTAAAACCTCAAAATATGTGGAATTCCCGCACGTATTATTCCGAGACATTGTAATTAATGAGGAACGTATTTTAAAAGCTTTGAGCAAATAAGGTTTACCAAAAAAATGCACCTCCTCCCCCTCCTTTCCCTACTATTCCTTTCAACTTCTTTGTACGCCCAAACGCTAACGCCCAATTTTACCGGAAGCTTAACCTTTGAAGATTACTATCCAAACCAACGCTTTGCTGGTGATTCGTGCGGTGAAGCCATCGGACAAGAAACGTGGTTTATACGAAACGGGGAAATAACCATTTCAACCATCGAACCCTTAGATACCGAGGCCAATACCTACCTGCCCATTCGCTTTTTCAAAAACGGAGACACCATTTTCATTTCGCACATCACTTGCTCCCGAAATCCATCGGAAAACAACAAACGTGTTGAATTTGAACAATTTCGAATTTCGAACGACACCATATCCAGCTTAGAGTATTACCGCATTGATAGCTTTGATGGCCTAAACTTTGACAACGGAACATTTTACCTTGGGGATACCGTGCTGACCATACTGGGTGAAACCTACGAATGCTATTTGTTTGAAAAAGCTTCCTATTGGAGACGGACTTACGGCGGCCCCTCGCATTGCAGAAGAGTCTTTTTCGTTGAAAAAAAGAGCCTGTTTCCCATTCAAGAAGTCGAGTTCGTCACTTATACAAACAACTCGTACATCTGCCATCCAACCAATGTTTGGATACTAGTACGAGAACTCCGTTTGGTAGCTTGGAATAAAGAGGAGGAATAGCACGATGTAAATCCGCTGCTGCTTTGCGTTTAAACGAAAGCACATAAAGCCCTATGTTAAACATACAAGGTAGCCGCAACGGTTTGTTTGGTCGTTTCATTTAATTATGAACAAGATGAATAAAGTGGTGTTTATTGAGATGTTGTGTTTAAATAAATAAAATGAAAATATTACTAACCGGTTCTACCGGATACATAGGCAAACGACTGCTCCCGGTTTTAGTTGAAGCCGGTCATGAAGTGATTTGCTGCGTACGCGATGCTAAAAGATTCAATCCGCCTGAATCCATTAAACAAAAGATCTCCGTAATAGAAATCGATTTATTGGATGAGAAATCACTGGATCGTATTCCAAATGACATTGATGGGGCATTCTACCTAGTTCATTCGATGTCGTCTTCAAGTGACTACCAATCCCTTGAAAAAACCTCTGCAATAAATTTCAAAAAGGCCCTTGAAAGAACCACGATAAAACATGTGATCTATCTCAGTGGTATCATCAATGAAGCCAAACTTTCTAAGCATTTGAATTCAAGAAAAGATGTTGAAATGGAACTTAATAAAGGGACCTATAATTTCACAACACTTCGAGCAGGAATAATTATTGGTTCGGGAAGTGCCTCTTTTGAGATCATCAGAGACCTAGTTGAAAAACTGCCGATCATGATCACTCCCAAGTGGTTAAAAACTAAGTGCCAGCCTATTGGAGTATCGGATGTGATCGCATTTCTATCAAAGTCATTATTCAATTCGAAAACCTATAATGAGAATTTTGATATCGGGGGACCTGATGTACTATCCTACAAAGAAATGCTCCTAAGTTTTGCAAAAAGCAGAAATTTAAAACGCACTATTCTGATCGTTCCTGTAATGACACCAAGGCTATCTTCGTATTGGCTTTATTTTGTTACTTCAACATCGTACAAACTTGCTGTATCTTTAGTAAACAGCATGAAAATTGAAGTAGTGTGTAGGGATAATCGGATTAATGAAATACTTGGCGTTGAACCGGTTAGCTATGAAGAATCGCTGCGAAAGGCTTTTGACAAAATTGAAAACAACGCAATTGTTTCCAGCTGGAAAGATTCATACTCAAGCAGTGGAATTAATTTTGATATCTCTGAATTTATTGAAGTTCCAACTTTTGGGTGTTTCATTGATAAGAGAAAACGGAGTATAGATAATCTTGTTGATTGCCAAAATAAAATTTGGAGCATTGGCGGTAATACAGGCTGGTATTATGCCAATTGGTTATGGAGGTTACGAGGTGTTTTTGATAAGATGGTTGGAGGAGTTGGGATTAGACGAGGAAGGACAAGCTTAACTACCATCAACGCGGGTGACACATTAGACTTTTGGAGAGTGTTGTATGCCGACAAGGAGAAAGGTCGCCTCCTTCTATTTGCTGAGATGAAACTTCCCGGTGAAGCTTGGTTGGAATTTAAAATAGAAAATAATCATCTTGAGCAAACTGCAACCTTCAGACCTTTGGGAATATTAGGGAGATTATATTGGTATTCCGTATTACCCTTTCATGGCCTTATCTTTAGTGGAATGTTGAAAAAACTAACTAAATACAGCAACGCCTAAACTGCATTACAACGCCACTTAGCCTGAACGTTGGAAATAAAACATCTTGAACTAAAAAAAAATACAATGACAAACAAGATTCAAACGAAGCACCTAACGGATGTGATAAAAAGCCATGGACGAGACATGGCGAATACAGTGGTAGTTATAACCGGCACCACCAGCGGTACAGGTTTTGTCTGCGCACGCGAGCTGGCCAAGCAGGGCGCCACCGTTGTTCTGCTTAACCGTAACAGTACTCGATCTCAAAGCGCCCTTCTGCAATTAAAAGAAGCCGTTCCGCACGCAACTTTTGATGCGATTGATTGTGACTTACAAAGCCTTGCCAGCGTGCGTGAAGCCATAAACGCAATACAAAAAAAATACAGTGTGCTGGATGTGCTGATCAATAATGCCGGAGTAATGGCCTTAAAAGATCAAGCTACGGAAAATGGTTACGATGTTCAAATGCAGACCAATGTGATCTCTCATTTCTTACTCACCAAAGAATTATTTCCGCTTTTAAAGAAAAGTAAAGAAGGTCGCATTGTAAATCACAGCTCAATGGCCCGATTAGGGGGGCCGCTAAAGATGGAATACTTTGGTAAAAATGGGGGAAAGCTCGGCGGCGACGAAGCCGAAGAAGGCTCCGGATTGCGAGGAGCAAGATGGGAACGCTATCACCAGACCAAACTATCCAATGCCGTATTTACCTACGGATTGCAAGCCAAATTTAAGGACGCCGGCATACGAAATATACTTCCGCTTTTGGCTCATCCCGGTTTGGCTCGCACCAACCTACAGGTAACCACCGCAGAAGATGGCGGAATGGATGCTGATTCGGAATTTATGAATCAGGCGCAATCAGCCGAAGATGGAGCCACCGGCATTATTCGCGCTGCAATGGATCCCGAGGCAAAACCCGGAAACTTTTATGGGCCATTAGCCGGGTGGACGGGATATCCAGATTTGATAATGCCCGAAGATCTTTTGACGGATAAATCAAACATCAATATCTTTTGGGAGGGTTGCGAAAAAGCCGTTGGAAAATTTGATTTTTAAGCATCCATTTCATATTGAAACCGATTTTTAACAAAAGCTTTAAACCTGATTTCGATTAATCTTTTAAAATTCAGATTTGGATAGAGGCCAAGTAATGAGACGAAAATAACCGACTGCTTTCAACGAAGCTAATTGGGTTTCTAATAACCTGAGTTCGATTAATTCTTGCGGTTCAGAACGCTTGTCAATAGTGAGATGCGAATGAAAATTGCGAAAAAATAGCGGGCTATTTTGAACGATTTTTATGAAGTAGATTGCTGTTGCCAAGTGGAAATGAGAAATTTGCTTT
>JBLHGH010000101.1:0-7450 GCA_047615425.1 Candidatus Latescibacterota bacterium | reverse complement strand
ATCAAAGCGACATCCATAACGGCTGCTAGTACATTTATGCGTGAAGGAAAACCGTATTTCGGACGGCTATTCATTGGACTTAGAAGACCAAAAACAAAAACGCCTGGAACAGATTTATCAGGGGTAATAGAAGAGGTAGGTGCAACGGTTACCAAATTCAAAGTAGGAGACAAGGTAATGGCTGAAACAGGATTGACTTGTGGAGCATATGCTGAATACATTTGCTTGAGAGAAGATGAATTGATTGTGCAACATCCAAATAACGTTAGTGCAGAAGAAGCTACAGGAATTATTGACGGGGCATGCACCGCAATGGGCTTTTTCACTGATGCTGTTACACTTACCAAAGGACAGAAGATATTAATAAATGGTGCATCTGGAAGTATCGGAACTGCCGCAATTCAATTAGCGAAACTATCTGGCGCTGAGGTAACGGCGGTTTGCAGCGGTAAAAACAAGGCATTGGTACTTGATTTAGGAGCTGATGCTGTTCTCGATTATACATCGACGGACTTAGAAACAACCCAAGAAAAATTCGACATCATCTTTGATACTGTTGGAAAAATGTCTTTTAGAAAAGGCAAAAAACTTTTAACGAGTAAAGGTGTTTTTATGACGCCATTATTGAGCTTCTCTGCTTTATTAAATATGATGTTTGTTTCTCCATTTGCAAGTAAGAAATTAAAATTTGCGGCAACTGGAATGCGTAAACATGATTTGAGAATGCGCGATTTAATCACACTTCGTGATCTACTTCAATCAGGTAAAATAACGTCTGTAATAGACCGTGTGTATACATTAAATCAGATTCAAGAGGCGCACTCATATGTAGACAAAGGTCACAAGAGAGGGAATGTGGTTGTTAATTTTGAACATTAAGACAAGATGAAAAAGAACAGACCCGAAGAACAACTTGCTTGGTCTTCAACAAAAAAGTTTGCCTTAACTTGGACTGTCTTTACATTGGTAGCCATGCCAATCGGAGCACTATCGCACGCCAAGTGGTTCGCTACGCAATACGAAAGCTTTAACTTTATAACAGCCTCTGAAATTGTTATACCGTTAGCATTGGCCTCCATGTTATTACTCGGCTTATTTCCACTTATTTTTTCCGCCGTATTTACAAACCCAAAGGCGGAAATTCTGGAGCAATCAAAACCGCCCTCATTGTGGTATTGATACCTAGAATGGGGGTTACATTTGCCGATGCAGCAGAGCAAGATGTGAATGGTAAAGAACTGAGCCTTATACTATTTGAGCTTGGACTTTATACTATTACGACAATTGTTTGGGGAGTTCTAGCAGGAAAGGTTTACAAACGTTAGAAGCTTTATTAAAATGAAAACATCCGAAAAATTTTTCGACCGAGTATCAAGTAAATCGAATCCAGAGCCAAACCAAACGGCAACGAAAATAATTGAATCAACAAATGAGTATTTAGCAAAAGACCATGTTATATAGGACTTTGGTTGTGGTTCTGGAGTGATTACAAACAAGCTCGCGAAATCTGTACAAACCATAGAGGCGATTGACATCTCATCTGGAATGCTAGATTTTACACAAAAAACAGGCCGATAAGAGCGCACTAACGAATGTGAATTATAGACAGATTTCCATATTTGATGAACAACTCAAGGAAGAATCTTTTGAGTAATTATAGCCTTTAATGTCCTGCACTATATCAACGACATGCCAGACCTAATGCGCAGAATGAATTCATTATTTAAACCAAATGGAGTTTTCATTTCCTCCACTGCTTGTTTAAACGAAAAAAGGAGTCTCGTTAGATTCGCAATTTATCCGTTCATGAAACTAGGACTAATTCCCAAAATTAAAGTCTATAAAACGACTGTGCTAGAGTCTTTAATCACAAATAGGGTTTTTAAAATCGTGAAATCTGAAAGGGTCTCTCAATTGCCAGAATCTTTTATTGTAGTGAGGAAATAATAATCAAAACTGAAAGAATGTGACTAATACTACCAATACTCCATTGCTTAAATCTCGCTTCGAATGATAAATCATTCGAACTCGCACGTCTTTTCTTCGAAAATTAATTTAACTTTAATTAAACGCAACGGCGCATAGCCTAAACGTTGGGCTTCATTAAAAAAATGAATAATATATGTAACTTATTCGTTACATTTGTGACGTGACAGAAATTGACATTACAGAAGAATGTCTGGAATTTATAGACGCTCAAGACGAAAGAGTTGCATTAAAGTTTTTCCAACTAATTGAAGTAATTGGAGAAGTAAAGGTTGTGAATACCAACTTTTTGAAAAAGCTACAATCTACTCATTTTTATGAACTAAGAATAAACGCTGGAAACCAATATCGCGTTGTTCTTTTCGCAATTGACCATTTGAATTTCATGGAATGCACAAAAGCTGTCTGTCTTTGCGGATTTCTGAAAAAGTCCAACAAGGATTATAAGAAAGCAATAAAACAGGCTGAAAACATTTTAGAAGAGTATTTAAAAGAATAATTATGGGAAAGTCAATAAACGCCAAAGAACTGATTGCAAAAAGGTACGGAATCGAAGGATCTTCTGAACGCGAAAAGTTTAGAGATGACGCTTTCTCCTATTACTTCGGAGAAATCATCAAGAACAGACGGAAAGAACTAAAAATGAGTCAAGAAAACTTGGCCGTAAAAGTTGGAAAAAAGAGACCTTACATCTCCCGAATTGAAAACGGGCAAGACATAAGACTATCGAATTTCGCACTAGTTGCAAATGCGTTGGGATTATCAATCGAACTGGTCGAAGAATAAAGTAACGAAAGCCCAACATCAGCTATACCCCATACGGCTTGAAAATAAAATTGATGTTTCTGCCCAATTCAAAATTGGCTAAATTTGATATTCCATGCTCACAAACCTTACGGTGCATAGCTACACCGTTGTCTTTAATTTAAAAAGATTTGTCACACCTTAGTTTAAAATGTATCCAATTAAAAAAGAGCTATGATAAACCCGTTTTCTAAAAAGTATAATGAGAAAAATGATGGAATGCTTATCCAAAAAGCCATCATCGGAGATAAGGAAGCTCTAAATGAGTTAATTCGGATTCATGAAAAGTTTATTTACAATCTTGCATGGAAGTATACTAACGACCAAGATGATGCCAAGGACTTAACACAGGAAGTACTAATTATAGTTATTACGAAACTCGCTACTTTCAAAAGTAAAAGCTCTTTTAGAACATGGCTGTATAGAATTGTATTCAATCAGTTTATGCAAAGCAAAAGAAAACCTATGGAAAGTAAATGGAAAAGTTTTGATGATTTTTCTGAAAAGTTAAATGCAATCCCTAGTCCAGACTTGACAGCAGAGGAAGAAATTGAACAGAAAGATAGAACCAAAACCGCTAGGGTAAGATGTATGTCCGGAATGTTGATGTGTCTGACCCGTGAACAACGCCTGATCTATATTTTAGGAGATGTATTCCAGATTGACCACAGTATTGGAGCTGAAATTTTTGAGATAAGTAAGGAAAACTATCGTAAAAAGCTTTCAAGAACCAGAAAGGAGTTTCATGCCTTTATGAATAAACAATGTGGATTAGTAAATTTGAACAACCCATGTAGATGTTCGAAAAAAGCCAAAGCCATGGAAGCTGCTGGCAGAATGCAAACCGACAAAAAATTGTTTGACCCAAAATATAGCGCAACTATCGCCAAATATGCTAATTCTGTTTCTGATGAAGTGGCAGATTTAGTAGATAAAAAATATATTGACTTTTTTCAACAACATCCTACTAAAGAAGACTTTGATACAGAAACAGTAATTGACAAAATAATCAATGACAAAGCATACCATAGCTACTTTGAATAACTGAATTAGCTATCCGTTATACTTCAATTAAAATCAAATAACCAGCCATTTAAAAAATGTCTGGTTATTTTTTTGGCTTTTTTTTTTGATATTCCGTCACACTTCAATTATTCCTGTATCAAACTAACATAACAATTAAAAAAACGATATGAATGTAAAAGCAGAGTTAACAATTGAAAAACCCATAAGAGAAGTATGGGAAATTATGGGGAACCAGTTCGGTGACGTCCATAAGTGGTCAAGTAATTTTAAAGAATCAAAACCTGGAGGTCCTCAGAAATTTGAAGACATCAATTACTCTTTAAGGGAAACCATCACTGATAGAGGAATAACAATTCAAGTTTTGGAAACTTTCGATCCACAGAATTTCATTTTGAAATATTATATCACAGAAGGTTTGCCAGAAATAGCAAAGTCAGCTCATTCAACATGGTTCTTAAAACAAATTAGTGTAGACAAAACACTCGTTGTAATGGACTTTGAATTAGAACCCAAGGCACCATTGAATGATGTTATGGCATCTAAAATTGAAATGGGTCTTAAAGGTTCTACTACGGTCTTAGCGGAAGAATTGAAATATTTTATGGAGAATGGAAAACCTCAACCAAATAACAAGTAAAAAATCATCAAATGAAAAAGAATTTAGGCTCTAGTTTATTAATGCTGGTAATAGGTATATCAACACAAAACAATAATGCTCAATCCAACAAAAACACAGAAATAATGAAATCAACAAAAGAAATATCTGCGGAATTTCCGTTCGAATCAAAATATATTGAAGTTAAAGGAAGTAAAATGCACTATATTGATGAAGGCGAAGGAGATCCGATTCTGTTTTTGCATGGTAACCCGACCTCGTCTTACTTATGGAGAAATATTGTACCATATATGAGTGATAAGGGAAGATGTATTGCAGTGGATTTAATTGGAATGGGCAAGTCTGATCAACCAGACATTGAATATGGGTATACAGATGCTGCTGCCTATTTAGAGGCCTTTATTGATAGCCTTGGATTAAAAAACGTAACTCTCGTCCTTCATGATTGGGGTGCAATATTAGGTTTCGACTACGCCAACAAACACCGCGAGAACATTAAGGCGATAGCCTTCATGGAAGCCGCAATACAACCCGTAAATTGGGATGGAATGCCCAAGAAAACTAGAATAGCCATTAAGATGATGAAAAATCCCCTTTTTGGACCTATGCTCGTGAAAGGACAAAATATGTTTATCAAAAAGATGATACCTATGCTAATCACTAGAGACCTAACTGATGAAGAAATGACTGTTTATGCAGCACCATATCCGACCAGAAAAAGTAGACAGGTACTATTGAGGTGGCCACAAGATGTTCCCATGAATGGGAAACCTGCTCATGTTCATGAAGCAATGATAAACTATAGTAAGTGGTTAAAAGAAAACAATTTGCCTAAGCTGTGTTTGTATATTACACCAGGTGTTGGTTTTCAGTCCGGAGATAGAGAGGTCGTAGAAAATGAATTCAAGAATACCAAAATGATTAATCTTGGGGAGGGAACTCATTTTTTACAGGAAGATTACCCTCATGAGATCGGCAGTGAACTCTCAAAATGGTATATCGAGGTTAATAAATAACTAAGATGAAAAAAAATATCTCAGCAGAATTCCCTTTCGAATCAAAGTATTTGGAGATTAAGGGAAGTGAAATTCATTAAATAGAAGAAGGCGAAGGTGATCCTATCTTGTTTCTTCACGGAGCCCCAACCTCAAATTACTTATGGCGAAATGTAGTTCCTCATTTATCAGGTCAAGGAAGGTGCATTGCACCTGATCTGATAGGAATGGGCAAATCTGGAAAACCCAATATCGATTATGGGTTTCAAGATAGTTACGATTACCTCGAAGCTTTCATTGAAAAGCTTGAATTGAAGAACATAACTCTAGTATTACACGATTGGGGTTCAGGCTTAGGATTTCATTATGCCAATTTAAATCGTGAAAAAATAAAAGGAATCGCCTTTATGGAAGCTATGACCAAAACTTTTGAGTTCAATCACCTCACTTTGGATCTACAAATTGCTATGAAAATGATGCGAGCCCCGGTTATAGGGTGGTTGATGGTTAACGTGGCCAATGTTTTCATCAAAAAGATGATTCCGGACCTCATCGTTAGAACTCTTACAAAAGAGGAAAGAGAGGCGTATGCCTCTCCCTATCCCACAATAGCAAGTAGAAACCCACTTCGGGCTTGGCCAAAAAGTGTTCCTTTCGGTGGAAATCCTAAAGTATCCTTTGATGCCATTACTTCCTATCTTAAGTGGTTAACACAAACCGATATACCGAAATTATGCCTGAATGTGGAGCCTGGAGTAGCGATAAAAAAAGAAGATGTAGAATGGATAAGAAGTAATATGAAAAACTTAAAAATGGTCGGGTTAGGAAAAGGGTTACACTTTATCCAAGAAGATTATCCACACGAAATAGGGAGTGAAATATCCAAGTGGTATAACGAAATAAATTAAATATGCTTCAAATTCCAAACGCTCCAAACTCAATTCAAAAAGGGTTATCTCTAAAAATGATTTTAGACCAAAAGGCTGTTTCACAATTGGCAGACAATTTACATTTTGTATATCCTGAATTTGATACAATTAATTTCGTGAAAGATGCTTTGAATTCTATTGATGAATTAAGCATTACTGAAAGAAGCAAACACATTGCCAAGTCAATGAATAACTACTTACCCGATAATTATTCAGAAGCTATAGCTATTATTCTAAACTCGCTAACCTCTCCTTTAGAAAAGACAGAAGGTAATGGCTTGGCTACTTTATTTTATATGCCACATTGTAGTTTTATTGCTAACTATGGACTTGATGATTTTGATGTTTCAATGAATGCTCAATACGAATTGACTAAACGATTTACTTGTGAGTACTCTATAAGACCATTTATTGTAAGCCAGCAAAAGAGAACGATGAAAATTTTACACAAATGGATGAAGGATAAAGACCCTCACGTAAGACGGTTATGTTCTGAAGGCACAAGGCCAAGACTACCTTGGTCAACAAAAATAGATTCATTTGTAAAAGACCCAAGGCCTGCTTTGGTTATATTAGAATATTTAAAAAATGATGAAGATTTATACGTTAGAAGAAGTGTTGCCAATCACTTAGGAGATATTGCCAAAGACCATTTGGATTTAGCACTACAGATATGTGAAAAATGGTTAGAAAATGCCAGTACAGAACTAAAATGGGTAATTCGGCACGCATTAAGAAACCCTGCAAAAAAAGGAAATAAAAAAGCACTTGAAATAAGAAAAAAAGCAAAATAATCAAAAGGAAAAGCAAATGCTTTTCCTTTTGATGTAAAACTATTGTTGTTCACCAACTGCAAAATGCGGACATATTGAGCCACCAAAAACGGGTCAAAGTGAGCCACCCATAAATCGATTCTATTTGAGCGTAAAGGAGTAGCCTTTTTTGTAGAAAAAAGGTTATGTCCAACGTAACCCTCCGGCCATCTACATATTGTAAAAGTACTAAAAAAGATGTTTTTACGACATTTGTTTCCAGTTGGACGTTGGCAGCAACTGATCGAGTTCTGTGATTTTGGTTTCGTTGATACGGTTGAG
>JBLHGH010000100.1:0-7595 GCA_047615425.1 Candidatus Latescibacterota bacterium | reverse complement strand
TAACACGAAGAAACTCATGACATAAAAGTATATCTTCAAATGTTCGTATTCATTTTTGATATAAAGCATCGGAATACTTAATATGGCTACGATAAGAATGTTCAAGAACATCGTGCTGTTTAGTAAGTGAAGCGTACCATGCAATTTCGTTTTGAATGGAATGTTCTTATTTTTCCAAACGCGTCCGAGCATTTTTCTAAAGTTTTCCGCCCCGCCTTTGTTCCATCTAAATTGTTGTGAACGTGCCGCACTAATGACCACTGGAAGCTCAGCTGGTGTTTCAACTTCTTCCAAATATTTGAATTTCCAATTTTTTAATTGAGCTCGGTAACTCAAATCTAGATCTTCAGTAAGTGTGTCACCTTCCCAATTCCCAGCATCGAGGATGCATTCATGTCTCCAGACACCTGCAGTTCCATTAAAATTGATGAAATGCCCTTTGCTATTTCTTCCAACTTGTTCCAAGGTGAAATGAGCATCAAGGGCAAAAGCTTGGACACGCGTTAAAATAGAGTAGTCTTTATTGATATGTCCCCATCTGGTTTGTACCACACCAATTTCAGGGTCTTTAAAGTAGGGGATAGTTCTCAAGAGCCAATCTTTCTGCGGAAGAAAATCCGCGTCGAAAATAGCTATAAACTCTCCTTTTGCGGTCTTTAATCCCTCCTTCAGAGCTCCCGCCTTAAAACCTGTTCTGTTTTCCCGCGTTATATGCTGAATATCTAACCCTGATTTTTGAAGCTTATTTACTAGATTCTGAGTTATTAAAAAGGATTCATCTGTGGAATCGTCCAGGACTTGAATTTCGAGCTTGTCTCTCTGATACTCCATCAACGAAATGTTATTGAGTAAACGCTCCATCACATACAACTCATTATAAACGGGCAATTGGATTGTCACATAGGGTATTTCGTCTTCTTTAGAAAGATCAAACTTCTCGCAAGTCTTAGCACATGTTTTTCGTGATCTAAGATAATTGAAGAGTAAGTTGAGCTGCGCCAGCGCATACAAAAAGATAAGTATGAGGGCAACAGAATATACGATCATGACGATGGTCTCGAGAATCATTTTTTGAATGTATATTTAAAAATCCAACTAAGGATTTTAATGCCAGCAAATATAGCACCTTTTATGGTACCTGAAACTTTTGACACACCTATTCTATTTCTATAATTAACTGGTATTTCACGATAGCTGTATTTTTTTTTGAGTGCTTTTAATTGCATCTCTACCGTCCAGCCATAGGTCTTATCTTCCATGTTGAGAGCTAATAGCTTGTTGTAGTTGATCGCACGGAACGGACCAAGATCTGTAAATTTTGAACCAAATATCAACCACATAAGTCTGTTGGCTAGCCAGTTGCCAAAAATTTGCGGAAAAGTCATAGATCCAGATTCTCTTAGTCTTTTTACACGAGCACCAATAACCAGATCTACCTTCTCTTCGAGGATAGGAGCTACAATTTTGGTGAGTTCCTCAGGATAATCACTGTAGTCTCCATCAAGAAAAACTACGATGGAGGGTTTTTTACTCTTAGTGGCAATGTATTCCATGCCTTTTAAGCAAGCATAGCCATAGCCTTTTCGGTCTTCGTGCACTACAGTTGCATTATGTTCTAATGCTACGCTTACAGTAGCGTCTGTGGAACCGTTATTTACAACAATTACTTCTTGTACTTCGGAAGGAATATCAGCTAATACTTTACCAATTGAAGAAGCCTCATTGAACGCAGGGATAATTACAACGATGGATGATTGCATTAAAAAGGAGCATTTGCATTGTCACGTCTAAAAGCTCTAGAAGTCAACCAAGCACAAACTTTTAGGTTGTCTTCGTGATTCTCTGCCCGTTTCAATTTGTTGTTTTTATAATACAATGTGTATCCGTTTTTTTTAGTGTTCTTAAACTGAGACTTTGCGGTGCTCTTATTCGCAATATCGGAAAAAATTCACGAATTTTCTTCCTTTCCGAAAACGTAATGACCTTCTTTAATTTAGCACTCCGTTTTGTCAGTAAAAACGCCAATAGCCTATTTTTACATGGCCCATTTTTCATCCTTCGGACTTTAAGACGCCGTCACAGCATTGACAACATTGGATGTGGACATAGTACCATTGTTTCCCAGAAAAAAAGAATGGTAATTTAAACATTACAGTTTTTGTTGACAGGTTAGACGCTATGGAGATTCGTAGCTAACATATGTTTTCTGTTCATTTCTTTAGTTCTTATTTACCAGACTGATTAAATCAACATCGTTACCTAAAAGGATTTCGTTTCCGTCAATTCTACCTTCTAACGGACCGTTTTCAAGTTTTAAAACGCCTCTTGGGCAAACGGCAGAGCAAATTCCACAGCCTACACAACTTGAACGAACAATGTTTTCGCCTTTTTGAGCGTAGGCTCTCACATCGATTCCCATTTCACAATAGGTTGAACAATTACCACATGAGATGCATTGTCCGCCATTTGTTGTAATTCTGAATTTCGAAAATAAGCGTTGTTGCATACCTAAAATAGCAGCCATTGGGCAACCCATTCTACACCAAACACGACTTCCTAGTATGGGATAAAATCCTGTGCCTATGACGCCGCTAAAAATGGAGCCAATTAAAAAGCCATATGATTTCCGCAATGTTTCAGCTTCGAATAGAAAGAGTGATTTACCCGTAGTAAAATGCATGCCAATTAGAACAAACACAATTACCAAATATCCAATAGCGCCGTAGCGCGCATCCTTAGCAAGTTCTTCTCTTTTGAAAAACCAGATAAGTGCAAAGACTAGTCCCAAGAAAATAACGACTGATATTAGGAAGGTGCTTTTTGTCAACCAATATGTACTACTGTCATCCCCTAGGTATGAATGCACTACGGCCGTTGTCATGACTACTACAAAAACCAACACACTATGAATTACCCAGCGTTCCACTTTCCATGCGGTCATGCTTTTGTCACTTAATTGTCTAAAAGAATCACCGGCCGTTTCAGCGAGACCTCCGCATCCACAAACCCAACTGCAATACCATCGTTTACCGTATTTGAATGTTAAAATGGGTGTGATCACAAAAACGGATACGAGTCCAAAAATGAGCAATGCTAGACCAATATCACCTGCTGAAATAAAGCTGTCGATTCGGTACTGTTCAAAGTTGTAGTAATTAAGAGGCCACATGTTTTTTAAATCATAATATGGCAGAGAAAAAGTGTCACTATTAAGCCTCGCCATAAATTCAGGTATTAAAAAGGCGAATGCCGTTTGAAAAAACATTACACTAATAGTCCTTATTTTTTCATAGTTATTATTTTTGTATTTCCAGATGAATTTAATGCCGAAGGCAACAATGGCTAACGTATAAAGCGTCCCATATACAAACCATTGGCTCGCGGCGTTTCCGTTTAGTAATCTACTCAAAGGGTCAAATAGTGCAACAATACCCGTATTTTCTCCTTCAGTATTTAGGCCTAAAAGCGCCGGAAAGAAATATAAAATTATGTAAAAACCTGTAAGTGCGATCCCTGCAATCCAAGCAAGAAAGCCTTTGCTGGACATAGATTTAAACCAAACGCCATCATTTTTAATTCCTTCAAGCTTATTCCCATAGGCGCCTTTAGCGAATAAAATCACACCTGTGCCAATGGCAACTAAAGCAATGGTTAACCAGATTCCTTTATTTGAAAAGTTTAGATTAAACCCAGCGAGCAGAACAATCAGTAATCCTGCCATGCCAATCACAGTGCCAATTTTTTGCAATGATGTCAAGCTTTTTGGTGCTTGTCCGGTTAAGGACATATCTCTTTGAACTGTGCTCATAACTATGCGTTTATTGGTTTGTGTGTTTGAAAAGCAATATGAATCTCTTTTTCGAAATGACGATAAAACTCTGGATCAAAATTGGCAAGAGCTAGATTGCTCATTACAAAGTCTACGTCTCTTTTTTCCGTAAGCCAATTGTCAAATACTTCGTGTCGCATTCGTACCCCGAAGGTGTTAATCCCTAAAAATACTCTCGTGTCCCTATGGTATGCCACTGTAATGCATTTGGTGTCATCAGCATGTTTCCAATGAAAATGTGTTTCATAGTCTTTTTTGCCTCGATTACTAAAAACCCAACCATAAGTTTGATATTCTATATCTAAAAATTTTGCGCTGTTAAACCAATGTCCAGGTTTGTACTCCAGTTTATTCCCACAAATGGTTTGAGCTACTGTTTCTCCCATCATTCTCCCCGTATACCAGACCGCCTCAATAGATCTGCGATTTCCAATCGGCTCATGTTGTTCAGCACAATCGCCAATAGCATAAATATCGGGAATATTTGTTTCTAAAAACCGATTTACCTTCACGCCTCTTCCGAGTTCAATCTCAGAATCTTTTAAAAATGATATGTTAGGAGAAACACCAGCGGTGAGCCCCACCATATCACATGCAAGTTCTTCACCTGTTTCTTCAATTATTACGGCTCTGGCGTTTCCGTTTTCATCTGAAAGAATTTCTTTGAGATTCATACTAAGGCGTAAGTCAATATGATGATTTTTAATATGTCTATTGAGCATTGCGCTTTCTCCCGATGGCAATACTGAACCCCAAAAACTGCTCTCGCGAACCAGAAATGTGACCGGGATTTTTCTAGTAAGAAGCATTTCGGCTAGCTCAATACCTATAAGGCCGCCGCCCACAATTACTGCATGTTTGCATTGCAGATTATTGGGCGCCGTTTTTTCTAATTGTTGTAAATCTTGAAAAGAATAAAGTCCTTGTACACCCTTCAAATCTTGCCCAGGCCAACCAAATTTATTGGGTTTTGAACCGGCAGCAATAATTAGTTTGTCATAATCGATGCGTTCGCCAGTGTCACACACAACGTGCTTGTTACTGCTGTCTATTTGATTAACGTATGCTTTTTTGAGATCAATCCGATTTTTCTTCCAGAAGTAATTTTCATACGGCTGTGTATGTTCAAACTTCATATGCCCCATATATACGTACATGAGGGCGGTCCTAGAAAAGAAATAATCAGTTTCAGCAGAGATAATCGTGATTTTATGATCGGAAAGTTTTCGAATATGCCTTGCAGCAGTTACTCCAGCAATTCCATTTCCGATAATAACAATATGTTTCATAATACGTTGGTTGGTTGTGCTTCTGTCGCAAGTGAAGTTACTAACATTACAGTAGATATTAGATTCATTCAAAAAAAGATTTATTACCGCAGGGAAATACGGAAACATTTTTGATTTCAAATAATTTATTAGCCCTACTAAGTGTCAAAGTGCAATACTTGGCGCAATCTATGGGCGACTTAATTCAATCTAAACCTAAAATGCGTATTTTACAATAAAAATTGTAGCTATGGTCAAGTTTCGGATGCTGTTATTCCTCTCTATTTTGAGCTTTCTAACGGGATGTTCTCAGCAAAACGGTTCTCAAACAACACCGGATAAATTAAACGGACTTAGTTTTGTAGCTTCTCCTAATCCATTGGAACAGCTGTATTTAGACCCTGTTCTGCAAATTAATGCAAATACAACAGCCATAATGCCTTTCGGTTTTATTAGAAATTTAGAGGCGCCTGAGATTGTTCATGACACGGATAGTCAGTGGTTTGGAGAAACAGCAGCAGGTGCGAAACAGTATATTCAAAAATTACACGCGAATAAGCTGAGTGTGATGATGAAGCCACAAATTTGGATTTGGCACGGAGAATTTACTGGGTTTTTAAAAATGACGACCGAAGAGGACTGGAAAATTTTAGAAAATTCATATACTGAATTTATTATGACCTATGCGTGTTTAGCTGAAGAGCTTGATGTTGCGATTTTTTGTATTGGCACGGAATTGGAGCAATTTATTATACATAGACCTGCGTATTGGAGTCTTCTTATTTCTGAAATAAAGAAGGTTTATAAAGGCAAATTGACCTATGCCGCCAATTGGGACGAATATAAAGACGTTCCTTTTTGGAAAGATCTAGATTTTATTGGAGTAGATGCCTACTTTCCTGTTTCAGAAAATAAAACCCCATCTGTTGAAGAGGCGCGCCAAGGATGGCAGCCATGGAAAGAAGAAATGCTAGCCGTTTCAGTAGCTGTGAATAAAAAAATACTGTTTACTGAGTATGGTTATCGCAGTGTAGATTTTGCGGGCAAAGAACCATGGAAATACGTTAGAAGCATGAAAATAGTTAATCTTGAGGCGCAAACAAATTTAATGCAAGCAGTTTTCGAAGAAGTATATCAGGAGCCTTGGTTTGCAGGTGGTTATATTTGGAAATGGTTTGTGGATCATGATAAGGTTGGTGGCTCTGAGAATAATCAATTTACGCCGCAAAATAAACCTGTAGAGACTTTAATTAAAGAGCACTTTAAAATAATGGAATGAAACAATTTCTTAACCTTTTAGTTTTTCTTGTTTGTTTTATGTCCCAGGGGCAAGAAATTTCTGAGATTGTAATTCAGGGGAATTCAAAAACTAAAACGGACTTCATTAATAAAATTACCAGGCTGAGAGAAGGAACTTTGCTCGACTCTATTGGTATGGATGCGGATATCTCTAGGTTAAAAAAGCTTCCCGGTATTGCACATGCTTATTATGAGGTGGAGGAAAAAGCTAATGGAAGCTATAAGGTTATTTATGGTGTAGATGAAAACTTTACGATTATTCCTTCGGTTAATGTGTACACAACGAACAATGATGAATTTGCTGTAAAATTAGGACTCTATGAATTTAATGCACTGGGGAGAAACATAGTTGTAGGTGGTTATTACCAGCACGATATTTATAATAGTTTCGGACTAAATTTTAGAGCGCCTTATCTATTTAGTCGAAATTTTGGACTGGGAGTCAATTACATGAATTTAACGACACAGGAGCCTGTCTTTTTAGAAACCGGAGTTGCAGACTATAAGTATAATAACACGGCTTACGAAGTCGTAGGGTTGTATGAGATTAACGTTAAGAATCGAGTAGAAGTGGGTGTCAATTATTTCAACGAAACTTATACTTACAAGTTTGGAGCAACGAGTACAGATGTGCCGCAAGAGTTAACCGTTAACAAATTACTTTATAAAATTTTGTATGAATACAATGACGTAGATACATTCTATCAGTACATTTCTGGATTCAAGAGCGTTTTTCATTTTCAATATGTCACAAATACAGGTCAAGTATTGCCAGATTTCCAACTAGGATTCAATGACTTTATTTATTACCTGCGCGTTGGCGAAAAAGGAAATTGGGCAAGTAGACTACGTTTAGGTGTAGCTACTAACAATGATTCGCCCTTTGCGCCTTTTGCAGTTGATAATAATCTAAATATTCGAGGTGTAGGAAATACTATAGACAGAGGAACCGCGGCTATAGTGTTGAATACAGAATATAGATATACACTGTTTGAAAAGAACTGGTTCGTGCTTCAATGTAATGCATTTGTTGATGCTGGGAGCTGGCGAAATCCTGGCGGTGATTTTGGTGATTTTGCCGATTCACAAAACCTGAGAATTTACCCAGGTCTTGGAGTTCGTTTTATTCACAAACGAATATTTAATACGGTGTTTAGAATTGACTATGGACATGGTATAACCGAAGACGCCACTCGCGG
>JBLHGH010000099.1:0-7604 GCA_047615425.1 Candidatus Latescibacterota bacterium | reverse complement strand
AATCTGGATCTGTGCCAATTACAATATCTGCTTGGGTCTCTTCTGCAAGTGCTATTGCCATTGATAAGGCTTCTGGCTCTTCGGGATTAGGAGATACAACCGTTGGGAAGTCACCATCGGGTTCAGCCTGTTCTGGTACGATGTTAAGGTTCTTATAACCAGCAGATTCAAGCACTTTCGGTATCATGGTTATTGACGTACCATGAAGTGAAGTGAAGACAATTTTTAATGCTTCTTTTGCTTCCTGTGATGTGCCAAAACTGCCATTTGCAATCGAAGCAGCGGCAAAAGCATCATCCACCTCGGTGTCTATTGGCTGAATCAAACTTGGATTCGACTCAAATTTTATATCGGTATAGGTAAGTGAATTAATTTCAGCTATAACTTCACCGTCCTGAGGTGGAACTAGTTGTCCGCCATCTTCCCAGTATACTTTGTAGCCGTTATATTCTGGAGGGTTGTGCGAGGCCGTTAAAACAATTCCGCACTGGCAATTCAGGTGTTTTACCGCAAACGAAAGCTCAGGCGTGGCTCTCAGGTCTGTAAACAAATAAACCTGTATACCATTGGCAGAAAACACATCTGCAACCACCTGCGCAAGTTCTTTGCTATTGTGCCTGCAGTCATAGGCTATAGCAACACTACAGGCCTGCTCTGGGAACTGTTGTTTGATGTAGTTTGAAAGTCCTTGAGTATTTTTCCCTAAGGTGTATTTATTGATCCTATTGTCTCCAACGCCCATAACACCGCGCATTCCACCAGTTCCAAACGCTAAGTTTTTATAGAAACTATCTTCCAGACCCTCGGGGTCTGAGGCGATCATATCTTTGATAATTTGTTGGGTATTAGAATCAAAGAAAGGAGTGAGCCATTGGTTAACATGCTCTAAAACTTTCGGATCTACGTAAATCATGCACAGTTTTTATATTGCAAAAATACATTAATAATCTAGCAGAGAAAAAGAACAAAGAGAAAAGAGAAAAGATTAAAGGCGAAAGAAGCTATTGAGGTAGTTGATTCGTGTAATTGTTTAAATGTTGAAACGTTTATCTCAAATCTCACATCTGCAAATCTACACCGTTTGCTTCACAATATAGTTAGCGCCAGTTTTTTTGCTACGAAGGAATAATTCACCTAAAAAACCAGCCAAAAACAGCTGTGTCCCCAGAATCATTGCCGTTAGCGCGAGATAGAATTGTGGTCTGTCTGTAATCAATCGCCCATCTGGATTGATATATAACTTGTCAATCCCAAGATACATTGCAAAACCAAAACCAATGAATAGCACTATAGCGCCCCACGCGCCAAAAAGGTGCATGGGTCTTTTTCCGAATTTCGAGAGGAAAGAAATCGTAATTAAATCTAAGAAGCCACGAACGAAGCGTTCTGCTCCAAATTTTGTCTTCCCGTATTTTCTAGCTTGATGAAGCACAACTTTTTCTCCTATTTTCGAAAAACCTGCATTTTTTGCTAAAACAGGAATATAACGGTGCATTTCACCAGTAACCTCAATTGTTTTTATAACATCGTTTCGGTAGGCCTTCAGTCCGCAATTAAAGTCGTGAAGACGCACTCCAGATGTTTTACGAGCGACTAAGTTAAACAGCTTGGAAGGCATGTTTTTAAATAATACAGAGTCGTAGCGCTTTTTCTTCCAACCGGAAACCAATTGGTAATTTTCTTCGGAAATCATTTTATAAAGGGCTGGGATTTCTTCCGGATTGTCTTGTAGATCAGCATCCATTGTAATAACCACATCTCCTTTGGCCAAAGCAAAACCAGCATGTAGTGCCTGAGATTTTCCAAAGTTCTTTGAAAACTGAATTCCTTTTACTTCGGAATGCTTAGTTGCCAGTGAATTAATGATGTTCCAAGAGTTGTCTGTGCTGCCATCGTCAATGAAGATGATTTCATATAAAAAACCATTGGATTGCATAACTTTTGCAATCCAATGGAATAATTCATCTATAGATTCTTCTTCGTTAAGAAGCGGAATGACAATGGATAGATTCATTTAAAGTTTTATTGGTGAATGGGTCTATTTTGTTTCATTATTAATCCAGCAATCAGTGATATGATAAAACCGAAGAATAGTGTAGCGATAATACCGATGGCAACCATAATCCATGGTTGCATCATGCCTTCGGTCATGCTAAGAGCCATCTCCATTTGCTCAGAGGTCATGTTTGGATTTTGTTCGACCATATTCGTCTCTGTTTTTTCTAGCATATTGGCAACAAAATCTGGTTCAATTACCGTAACAAAAAGATAGGTAAAGAGTGATCCAATAACTCCGGCTACAACTGAAATAGCTAAACCAGTTTTGAGTGATTCTCCAAGGGATAAAAATCCTTCGTTTTCCTTTTTAAATGCTTTAAGGCCATAAACGATACAGAGTGTCATGATTGCAAAATTAAGCAAACTTTGCCACCATGGTTGTTCATAGGTATAGCCCATAACATAAACGATAACAGATATGAAAATGGTTCCTAGTGCAAGTACTAGACCATAGGGTTGTGCAATTTTTTTAACTGAAGCAGTTTGTATTTCCATGTATTAAAGTTTTTTTGGCTGCCTTAGACGGCAGGTTGATTTGGTTGGTTAGTAAACAAATGTAATAAATTGTTACATAAAAGGGTGGCTTATCACGTTTTCTTCGAATGTGAAACATAAAGGATGCCAAGGGCTATGACCAATATGTTAGACACATTGCGGCATAGTTTAATAGAATAATAAAAAAACAAAATATTTCTATTGCAGATTTACTAAATATACCTAAATTTGCACATTCAAAATTGAGAAGGAATTAAAAGATTGATAAGATGAAACAAGGTATCCACCCTGAAAATTATAGATTAGTTGCATTTAAGGACATGTCTAACGACGAAGTGTTCTTGACTAAATCCACAGCCGACACAAAAGAATCTCTTGAGGTTGATGGTGTGGAGTATCCTTTAGTGAAACTCGAGATTTCTAGAACGTCTCATCCATTTTATACTGGGAAGTCGAAACTTATCGATACAGCTGGACGTATTGACAAATTCAAAACGAAATACGCTAAATTTAAAAAAGAAGTTGCTCCTGTTGCTGTTAATGAAGAGGAATAGTCTTTTTACAATATATTTTAAAAGCCTTCGAGAAATCGAAGGCTTTTTTAGTTTAGCATTATTACTGTCCCCAACAAGTTTAGTATATTTACTCCATACGCATTCCGAATCAAGTTCGGAATGATAATACAAACAGAACAAAGAACCTGAATTCCGAGACATGAACTATATTCTTTTTGATGGCAGCGTTCGCAATCAATTGCTACCTTTTACGTATACACGCCCTGTGGCAGATATTCGTGTGGGAATTCTAACCATTCGCGAAAAATGGGAACATTATTTAGGGTTTGCTACCACAACCGTTACCGAAGACTATTTATCTGAAAAATTTCCAATGGTCGAGCTTGAGCAGAATGTATTGATTAATGCCTCTTTCTTGCCTTCAGAAAATCTAGCAAATTTAGTCAAAGACCTTTTAGAGAACCAGGCACTGTTTTATAATGACGAACCCTTGGCGTTTTATACCAAAGAAGATCAGGAAGTCGATTTCGATACCTATGAAATTATTCAGTATTCGCATGACGATGTTTTAAGAATTGAGCATGCCTGGGATATTTTTGCAAAGAATGGAGAGGCGCTATCACGGGATTTTATTGTGCTTACTGAAGGGAAAACATCACAAGCAATTCCAAAGAGAACAATAGCTTTTAATGAAGCAGACATCTTTATAGAAGAAGGAGCTAAACTGCCATTCTGTGTGCTAAATGCAAGTAGCGGACCCATATATATTGGAAAAGATGCCGAAATCATGGAAGGCGCATTGATTCGAGGACCTTTTGCCTTATGCGAAGGTGCTACTGTGAAAATGGGAGCTAAGATTTATGGGCCTACTACTATAGGGCCCTACTCTAAAGTAGGTGGTGAGGTTACTAATTCGGTAATTTTCGGGTATTCAAATAAAGGACATGACGGGTTTTTAGGCAATAGCGTAATTGGTGAATGGTGCAATTTAGGCGCAGACACCAATATATCAAACTTAAAAAACAACTATGCTGAGGTGAGACTATGGGACTACGAAACCCAAGGCTTTGCCAGAACTGGTTTGCAGTTTTGTGGTTTAATAGTGGGTGATCATAGTAAATGCGGCATCAATACAATGTTCAATACGGCCACTGTGGTAGGTGTAAGTGCTAATATCTTCGGAAGTGGTTTTCCACGAAATTTTATTCCTAGCTTTAGCTGGGGAGGAAGCGCTGGTATGCAAACTTATAAAACAGCTAAGGCCTTTGAAGTTTCTAAAGTTGTAATGAACAGAAGAAGCATTGAATTTACCAGTATAGATGAAAGATTGCTTGAACATATTTTCGATGAAACAGCGCAATTCAGGCCGAAGTGATTTTCAATAGCTTGAAGTGCGAAGTGCAATTTTTATAGCTTATAGCTTGCTGAAAAGTAATTCATGCTAACCTAACTATAGAGATGATATAACGCTTCTTTTTTTCGCGAGGTTTATTCTCAAATTGATTTTTTTACCCGTTTCAGCACCAAGAAGTTCTGTGGGTTAATGCCAAGGCCACTAACCTTTTTGCTTACAAAACGAACCGCCATGTCATAGTAGAGAGGCACAATGGGCGCGTCTGCCATTACAATACTGTCCATTTTAGTGTATAGGTATTTGCGTTGCTCAATGTCCGATATCCGTTGCGCTGCCACGTATAAACTATCAAAAGTAATGTTCTTATAATGGGTGTAGTTAGGACAGTTCGGCGTGAAATTCGGACTGTAAAATAGCGACAGATAATTTTCAGCATCTGGATAATCTGCTACCCAACTTGCTCTAAAAATATCGAGCTCACCACTTGATTTCATTTGTCTGAGCGTTGAGGGCGGCACTACGTCAATGGTAACTTGAAGCCCTAATTTTTCCAATTCACGCTGGATGTATTCACATAAATCTAAATATTGACTGTTGGTCCCAATTACAATGCTTGGATCCGTATCCCCAGTTTCCTGCTTGTACTGTTCAATCAGTTCGCGTGCTTTTTCAGGATTGTGATCGTAGCCTTTAATAGCATCGAAACCTGCAAGTCCTTTCGGTATAAAACCATGCACGGCTGGAATACCCATTCCGTTCCTTAGGTATTTCACCATTTTAGAACGATCAAATCCATAGTTTACGGCTTGCCTTAATGCCTTCGAATTAATTTCGGAAGTAGTGGTTCCCATAAAGAAACCGAGATATTCAGTATTTAAATAAGGCGCTGTGATTAAATTCACCCTAGCTGCATATGCTTCTTGGAGTTCGCCTGTTGTGGTTATTATTTCATCCTTGTATGAATTATCTAAACCTGAAACGAAGTCGATTTTACCTTGTGCAAATTGTAAAAACTCACTTTGTTTGTCTGGAAGAAAGGTAATTGCAACAGCTTCTAGATAGGGGAGTTGCTCACCATTTTCATCTTTTTCGAAATAATCTGGATTCTTCCGAAGCACTAATTTTACGTTTTCCTCCCAAATTTTAAACTGAAAAGGTCCTGTGCCAAGAGGGTTTGCTCGGAACTCACTTCCGAAGTGTTCAACAGCCTCCTTCGGAACAACGGAGCAATACCGCATCGATAATAACCCTAGGAATGCTGGAAAAGGTTGCTTTAGTTGAATCACGAAGGTCGAATCATTTTCGGCCTGATAATGATGCACGTTTTGCATCACCCAGCTACCTGGAGAGGCTATAGTTTCTGAAGTAAGCCTATCAAAACTATACACGAAGTCTGAAGCCACAACCGCCCTCGTGGAGTCAGCGCCAAACAATACGTTTCTATGGAATGTAACATCGTCACGAAGGTGAAAGGTATAGGTGAGTGTACTGTCATTTACATCCCAAGTTTTTGCGATATCTGCTGCGATGTTAAGTTCGTCGTCTAATTGCACGAGACCATTATAGAGCTGATTGGTTGGCCAAATAACCTGTGGATTTCGAGCAAAAGCAGGATCTAAGGAAGCAATGTTACTATGTTCGTTATAACGGAAGACGAGGTGGTCTTTCCCAGAGTTTTCTTCATTCGTACAGGAAGAAAGTAAAATGCTTAGTGTGATTGACAAAATGAATACCTGCACGAAGTAAGAAGCACGAAGCACGAAGCGGAGTTTTGAATAAAATGTATTGATTATAGACAAGTAATAATGTTTAATTTTTTTTCCAAAAAGTCAGCACAATATGCATCAAATGATAGGATTCTTAATATAATTTTTGGAACTCACTTTTTGACGAATAGTTTTGCCTATTCATTTTATGAAGGCAAGTTACAACTTCGGCTAAAGAACGAATTGAATTACCTAGAAATTTTCGAAATTCTGGTTTGAATTTCTGAAGATAGACGATTTTTGTAAATTTATAAGGGATTGATTATGTATTATTGTTCATTGTTTGAACTTCGCGCTTCGCACAAAACATCACTAACTCTCAACTATATCCGTATCTTTGCACCTCGATTAAAACAACTCATGACTCCTAAAAAAAAAGTAGCGTTTTACACCCTCGGTTGTAAGCTCAATTTCAGTGAGACATCAACCATTGCTCGAAGTTTTTCTTCGGAAGGGTTTGAACGTGTGGAATTTAAGGAGCATGCAGATGTTTATGTTGTGAATACCTGCAGTGTTACAGAAAATGCTGACAAGCGCTTTAAAACAATCGTAAAACAAGCACAGAAGGCTAATCCCGATGCCTTTGTGGCTGCGGTTGGATGTTACGCGCAGCTGAAGCCTCAAGAATTGGCAGATGTCAATGGCGTAGATTTAGTTTTAGGAGCTACTGAAAAATTCAATATTACAAGTTATATCAATGAGTTGCTGGACAGTCCAGATAGATCCAAAGGAGCAGGTGAGGTGCATTCTTGCGAGATAGAGGAAGCAGATTTTTATGTAGGATCCTACTCGATAGGGGACAGAACGCGCGCATTTCTAAAGGTCCAAGATGGTTGTGACTACAAGTGTACTTATTGTACCATTCCTTTAGCTCGTGGGATCTCTAGAAGTGACGAACTTCAAAATGTGCTGCACAATGCTTCGGAAATTGCGGCTCAAGGAATCAAGGAAATTGTGCTTACTGGCGTGAATATAGGGGATTACGGAAAAGGAGAATTCGGTAATAAAAAACACGAACACACCTTTTTTGAACTATGCGAAGCGCTAGATACGGTGTCAGGAATTGAACGCCTTCGTATTTCATCTATAGAGCCCAATTTGCTTAAAAATAAAACCATCGATTTTGTTGCTAATTCTAACACCTTCGTGCCTCATTTTCATTTACCATTACAGACTGGTAGTAATGCACTTCTCAAACTAATGAGACGTCGGTATATGAGTGAATTGTACACCGAACGTGTTGTGAAAATAAAGGAAGTCATGCCTCATGCTTGTATTGGTGTGGATGTAATTGTTGGCTTTCCAGGTGAAACCGATGAATTGTTTCTTGAGACCTATAATTATTTAACAGAATTGGACATTTCTTATTTGCATGTGTTTACTTATTCTGAACGAGATAATACTCCGGCAGCTACT
>JBLHGH010000098.1:0-7688 GCA_047615425.1 Candidatus Latescibacterota bacterium | reverse complement strand
TCATTTTCTTTCTGAAGCTCTTTCTTTTCCTTTTTATACTCTTCAAACTCTTCGTTAAGCTTTTCTTGCTCCTCTTTAGTGTTCTCTTCCTTTGGCGCGTCTGCAAGTTTTTCCTGCTTTTCTCCAAGCTCAAATAATTCCTCTGCAAGCTTTTCAGCCTTCTTTGTAACATAATAGCGCTTCGTTAGCTCCAAAAGCTGTTCTAAGTTTTTCTCTTGATTCTTATTCTGTTTAGCCAACTTTTCTAGCTTCTCCGAAAGTTCTTCCTTGGATATTTTTTCCTGAAGTTTTTCCAACTCCTCAAGTAATTTCTCATTTTCTTCAAGCCGATCCTCGTTCTCTTGTAAACGTTCTTCTAGTTGCTCTTTGAAGAGGTCTTCTTCCTCAATTTCGGGCTGGAAATTTTCAAGGTTTTCTTTTAGTTCTTTCGAAAAATTCTTCATCATCTCCTCTTGTTGATTTTGACGCTTAATGAAGTTGTCTAGTTCCTTTTTATCGTTCCAGCTAAGCTCTTCCTTTTCCTTCTGGGTTTTGGACAACTCCTCAAGCCTTTTTTCCTGGTCCTTCATGTTTTCCAAGGTTTTATCCAGCCCCTTAATTGCCTGTTCCTGATTCTGAAGCTGCTCATTCTCCTGTTCATCCTGTGTTAATTTTCTGAAGGAATAAGTGGTAGATTTGCTTGATTTATAATTATGTACGGCATCGTTGTCAAAGACTTCGAAATAGTACTCATATAGAATCCCTTCAGGCAATTGGAGTGCGCCAGGAAAGGTATAAACGAATTGGTCAACAGTTGACTTATTGAGGGGTAACGCCTCTATTTCATTAACACTTTCTTGCCCTTCTGGGTAATAAACCAACAGAAGTTTGGTAAGTCCGTAGTCATCAGACACACCTCCCAAAAAGTAGGTGGTTTGGCTGTCCGTACTATCCTGCTTCGCCTCTATATCTATTTCTGGATATTCATCTCTCACAACACCTAAGGTAAAGGAGAGGTTTTCGTAATCTTTTAAGTTTTCATTCGTTGTGGTAATTGCATAGTCAAGCTTTCTGTAAACACCTTTACTGTAACTAAACTGCTGCCCTTCTTCAGAAAATGAATACACAGTATCTCTTGTCTTCAATTGAACCAGGTCTGTGTTTTTTGCCGAAACTTTCCAACGCACCCGTGTCCCTTCAGGAACCGTGGCGTTCCCTGTGCTTTTTAAAACCTCGTCACGTTTACCGGTATGGCTTGGGTAATCTAAAGCCATTTCAAAGCCTAATAACAATGGTGTTTTAACAACGTCCAGTGTGTATATATGCGATGTAACTTTATTTGCTTGCAGTTTAAAATCAATTGGATCAACGGGCTGCGAAAAGGTATATTCAAAAGAACCTGGAGCTGTTTGTTGCAGATAATAGGTTTCGTTGTTGTAACTAATGCCAGCGTTTTCTGGAAAAACATCACCTTCCGTGCGGACCTTCAGCGTAAAACTTTTGCTCTCAATAGCATTCAAGTTTTCATTAAGCACATAAAAACTGAACGGTGCGGGAGCTTCATAGGCGGTATCATAATTCACAACGCGCTCGTAGCTACTAGAAAAAGTGTCCTTTTCACCAAGCACGCTTACAAGCACGAAAATAATTACTGGTATCGCGGCGTATTTCAGGTACTTTGTGTTGTTGCTAAAATTAACTGCTCTCTTGAACGGAATGGGCTGAAGCTCTCCCGCCTTTTGATCAATACTTGCAACTAGAAGTTCAGACTCGCGCTGATTTTGATTTAGCTGAATAACGTTTAATAACTTATCGCTTACCTGCGGAAAATGACTCCCAATAATTTGAGACGCCTTTTCGTAGCTTATTCCGCTCTGAAGTTTGAAGAGCTTAGTTAATGGCATGGCAATAAAGCGAACAAAAAGACCGATTTCGACAGCAACAAAGCTCCAAAACAAAATGGTTCTTCCTGTTTGGCTCAACCATAAAAAATATTCCACAAGCAAGGTCACTAGGAAATATATAAGTCCAATGGCGAAGAATAAAATAGCACCCTTGATTAGCTCGTTGGTGTAATATTTTTTAATAAATTGCTCTAGCTTTTGCTGGATGATATTAAATGTGCTCATGAAAAGGTGTTCCTATTAACAGAACTTCTAAATTACGTGTTTATTTGAAGAGCAAAAATTACTCCAAAAACTCGACATGTTAAAGGATTTAAAGTATTTAGTTTCATTCTCAATTCCGATAGCGGCTGTTGTCGGGCTTATACTTCGCGGACCTTGGGTGTTTTTCACGCCAATATTTGCATTTATTCTCATTCCTCTTTTAGAAATGGCACTTCCCGTGCAAATGGGTAATCTAAGTGAAGAACAATCCGCATCACTGATTAGTAATCGTTTTTTTAATTTTCTGTTATACCTCAACATTCCTTTTGTTTATGGCCTTTTAGGTTGGTTTTTATGGAGCTTAACCTATGCAGGCTATGCTACTTCTGAACTTGTCGGACTCATTTTTTCAATAGGGATAGTCATTGGATCCAACGGAATCAACGTGGCACATGAGCTAGGCCATCGGAAATTAAATTGGGAAAAAACGTTAGGCAAGTCCCTATTACTTCCGTCCTTGTACATGCACTTTTATATTGAACATAATTTTGGCCATCACTTGCACGCAGCAACAGATGAAGATCCTGCCAGCGCAAAATATAATCAAACTATCTATTCCTTTTGGATTACATCTATGGCTAGGCAGTATGTAAAGGCGTGGAAAATTCAAGGTGACTTAATGAAACGTGCAAAATACAGTTTCTTCAGTTTAAAAAATGATATGTTCTGGTATCTAACTATTCAAACCAGTTATTTAATGCTTATTTACTTCTTAATTGGAATTACAGGCCTGTGGGTTGCTGTTGCTCTTGCGTTTACTGGTGCCATATTGCTAGAGTCTATCAACTACATTGAGCATTACGGTCTTCGCCGAAACAAAACAGCTTCTGGAAGATATGAGCGCGTTAGTGAAATTCATTCCTGGAATTCAAACCACGTTTTAGGGCGCATTATGTTATACGAATTAACCCGCCACAGTGATCATCATTATAAATCCCATAAAAAATACCAACTGCTGGATTATCACGATATCAGCCCGCAAATGCCTTTTGGCTATCCAACCTCTATGGTTATTGCATTAATTCCCCCTCTTTGGTTTGGAATTATGAATAAAAGAATTCCTTTAGAAATGCGCAGGTAGATTGTATCTTTGACCCCAAACTTTAATAAAGGTTATGAGTCAGAAAGTACGTGTTCGTTTTGCGCCGAGTCCAACAGGGCCTTTGCACATTGGTGGGGTTAGAACCGCCCTCTTCAACTATCTCTTCGCCAAAAAAAATAATGGAGATTTTATCTTGCGTATTGAAGATACGGATCAAAATAGGTGTGTTCCTGGAGCGGAAGACTATATCGTTGAAGCAATGAATTGGCTGAACATTCCCTTTGATGAAGGTCCTAGTATAGGCGGTAGTTTTGGCCCATATCGCCAAAGTGAACGCAAACACCTGTACAAAGATTATGCAGACCAACTCATTACTTCTGGCCATGCGTATTATGCCTTTGACACTTCTCAAGAGCTCGATGACCATAGAAAAAATTATGAGGCCGAAAGCAAAACCTTTATCTACAACTGGCACAATAGAGAAAAACTGAGCAACTCCTTGTCATTATCAACAGCTGCTGTTGAGGCGAAGCTTAAGGCCGGCGAAGCCTATGTGATTCGTTTTAAAACACCACAAGATGAACAATTACACCTACGGGATATCATACGTGGTGGGATTCAAATTGATACGAATGTTTTAGATGATAAAGTGCTATTTAAGAGTGATGGAATGCCAACCTATCACCTTGCAAATATTGTGGATGATCATTTGATGCAGATTAGTCATGTGATTCGGGGTGAAGAGTGGTTGCCATCTTTGGCATTACACGTTTTGTTGTATCGCGCTTTTGGCTGGGACGCTCCAGAATTTGCACACTTACCTCTTATTATGAAGCCTGTTGGAAAGGGCAAATTAAGCAAGCGAGATGGCGACAAAATGGGTTTTCCTGTTTTCCCACTAGCGTGGAATACCGCTGACGGAGATGTGTTCGCTGGCTACAAAGAAGACGGATATTTACCCGAAGCTGTTGTAAATTTCTTAGCACTTCTAGGGTGGAATCCTGGAACAGAACAAGAGCTTTTTAGTATAGCCGCGCTGGTTGACGCTTTTGACCTTGATCGCGTAAGCAAAGGAGGGGCTAAGTTTGATCCAGATAAGACTAAATGGTTTCAACACCACTATCTCCAAGAGATGGATCAGGAGAAATTAGTCGCGCAATTTTCGTCTCTGTTAGACAGCAAAGAGGTTTCTACTACGCTCAACCTGAATACGATTGTTTCGATGGTGAAAGAGCGCGCGACCTTTCCAAACGATATTTGGGAACAGAGCAGTTTCTTTTTCGAAAGACCTTCGTTTTACGACGAAAAGGCTTCTAAAAAAGCCTTTAAGGAAGATACTCCTAAAATTCTAAAACAAGTTGTTGCCTTATTAAGCAGTGCAGACGACTTTTCCGCTACTCATATTTCCGAAATGGTTAAGTCTTGGGTTACTTCCGAAGAAATAGGCTTTGGAAAGGTTATGATGCCGCTAAGACTAGCGCTTGTGGGTGAAATGAAAGGGCCTGATGTGTTTGATATCGCATCAATTCTTGGCAAAGCAGAGAGCGCCAAGCGCATACAAAATGCCGTTGATTTTATTTCGTAAAGCGTTAGAAATAAAATACCGCGCCAACAGTTAGCATGCTCATGTGGCCTTCAAGGTTGTCCACTTCAAGACCATCGTCATTGAGTCTTCCTAACATATTTGTGACGCCGTATTGATAATGTCCATAGACTCTAAAACTTTCAATCCCCGCCGTGACACCACCTGCAAAATGAAAGTTTATAGTGTTAATATCATTAATATCTCCCGCTTGGAGTTCATTATATCCATCGAGAAGATAAGCTTCCTGACTTTCAGAATTAAGCTTCAGTTTTCCGCTTATGTTTAAAGCGGGCCCAAACTCTAAGCTTAAATGATGCTTCACAATATTTAAGCTTCCTAACAACATAATTTGTGCGCCTTGAACGGCATAATCTACAAATACATCTTGTCCGCCATTCTGTGCAAGAACACCAATAGTTGCGCTTACAAAATTAAGCCCGTAGAGTAAATCAAAAGCGCCCCGAAACGACCCCCTTGTGGTAAATCCTCCCATAAAGCCTGAGCCCTGTTTGGTTGTGAAGTTTGAGGTTGCTATATCTGTAAAGGAAAGCCCGGCGTGAAACCCTATTATATTGTACTCATCATAATTTCTTTGTGCAAAGGATTGTTGAAAAAAAATGGTTGCAACAGTAACAACCAGCAAGGATTTAAGACTCATAGGTGGACTCGTTTTAAGGCAGCTTTAATTTCGTATCTTCAACCTAGTAATTAATTTAATATTTCAAGTATATGAGTACGGGCATCATTTTATTAGTACCCTTTGGCATAATCCTCTTCTTTTTGTTGCTGTCATCCTTTTTTACGGTGAAGCAACAGACGGCGGCACTGATAGAAAACTTTGGGAAATTTAACAGCATAAGAACCTCTGGGCTACAATTCAAAATTCCCGTTGTTCAGCGTATTGCGGGGCGTGTAAATTTACGAATTCAGCAACTAGACGTGTTGGTAGAGACCAAAACGAAGGATGACGTATTTGTTCGTTTAAAGGTATCTGTACAGTTTCAAGTAATTAGAGAAAAAGTGTATGAGGCGTTTTATAAGCTTCAGAATCCACATGATCAAATCACGTCCTATGTATTTGATGTGGTACGTGCTGAGGTTCCAAAAATGAAACTAGACGATGTATTTGAGCGTAAAGACGATATTGCGATTGCTGTAAAAGGAGAATTAAACGAAGCTATGAATAACTATGGTTACGACATCATCAAAACCTTAGTAACCGATATTGATCCAGATGTGCAAGTGAAAGCAGCCATGAACCGTATTAACGCCGCGGAGCGTGAAAAAGTTGCTGCAGAATATGAGGCAGAAGCAGAGCGAATTAAAATTGTAGCCAAAGCACGTGCTGAAGCAGAAAGCAAGCGTTTGCAAGGACAGGGTATTGCAGACCAGCGTCGTGAAATAGCGCGTGGACTTGAAGAAAGTGTTGATGTTTTAAACAACGTTGGAATCAACTCACAAGAAGCTTCCGCGCTAATTGTTGTTACGCAGCACTATGATACGCTACAATCTATTGGAGAGGCAACCAATACCAACTTAATTTTATTGCCAAACTCACCGCAGGCCGGCAGTAATATGCTAAATGATATGATTGCCTCCTTTGTGGCAAGTAATCAGATTGGTGAAGAAATGAAAAAGTCAAATGCCACCAAAGGTATTACCAATAAAAAGGCACGAACCCCTCCGCCTCCAAGAGAGGCTGAGGGTGACGATTTGAACTATTAAAAACAATGCCTTCCAAAAAGGAAGGTATTGTTAGTTTATATAATCAATAGAAAGCAATTTAAGTAAAAGCGGATACACGATATCTGTAGTCACCCGAGATGCTCCCTTGCTTTGTATTTCTAAAACATGTTCTGGGTGCTTCTCGGTATATTCATCTGAAAACCAAATCAGAAAAGCTGGGTTCTCCAGCGCTTCACCTGGTTGCGCATGAAGCCATTTCCCGTCCTCTCCTAGCAGTTCGCCGTGATCTGAAACATATACCATTACCGAAGGTGTTTTCTCTTCTTTTAGGCGCTCAATAACCGAATCTAAAAAGAAGTCTAAATACAGTATCGTATTATCATAGGAATTAATCATTTGCTCCTTTGATTGCGAGGGCACATACTTGCTGTCAATTACCGGATTGTACTTTCGAAAAGAATCTGAGTACCGGTTTTCGTACCACCAATGACTTCCAATCATATGTAAAGTAATAAGCTGTTCCGTTTGCTTCGGAAGGATAGAATCCAGTGGAACCAACAAGGCTTCATCAAGCGCCTTTCGAAAGCTAAATTCCGACTTAAAAGCGTCAACGAGAATGATGTTGTCATTAGTTTCCACGATAGGGGAAAACGATTTCTCGAGTGTCTGATTACCAATCCACGTGGTGGCAACCTCAGCTTTGTTTGCAATTGAGTAAACGGAAGTGTAGCTTTCTTTTTCTTCGAAAAGGTTTCGGTCTGTTAAAATTTGAGGAACGCTGGTGGCGGTATAGGTGTTGCTTGTATACAGGTGCTTAAAGCTAATTAAATTCTTTTCTGCAGCAAGCAAAGGAGTTGTTGCTCTGTGGTAGCCGTTTAATCCTAAATGGTCCGCTCGCACAGTTTCGCCAAGCACAAAAACTACTTTAATAGCGTCCTGGCTTCTTTTTACTTTTAAAAAATCAGTTCGAAGTTTGAGGTTGGGTGTGGAAAAATAAGTGCTGACACCCGCCACTATACTATATGGCAATCTGTTTTTTACACTACCGGGGCGAATATTTTCTATAAAAAAGAAAAAGGCAAGGCAGAGCAAGGCCGGAATTAAAAAACCTAAAAACCCACGTCGTGGCTGAATGGATTTGTAACGCTTCAGGAGAAAGACCAAGACAAGGGCGGCAGCTGCCATAAAAAGAGCGTAGGGGAGTGTAATGAGGTCCATTACTATATCT